>JAILAN010000048.1 GCA_024681595.1 Lachnospiraceae bacterium | reverse complement strand
GCCCATAGCCGTATGGGTAAAGAACAACGGTGAATGGACTCTGATCCACAGATGCAAAGTTTGCGGTAAGCTGAGTCCTAACAGAGTGGCTGCGGACGACAATCCGATAAAGCTGATGTCCATAGCCATGAAACCGATAGCAAATCCGCCTTTCCCCATAGAGAGAATGGAAGAACTGGCCAGGATGGCTGACGAATAATATCGTAAAGCGACAAAAGAAAGAGAAATAAAGGCTGTTACATCGGATCTGATGTGACAGCCTTTAATGTTAAATGCATAAACAAATTAAAATATCAGTCTTCCAAGAGCATATATCGCTGCCAGATGAGCAGGGTAAAAGGCATAATAAATATACTTGGGAAGCTGTCTGCCGCGTTTTCCGTTGTACATTGATATGAGGCTGAAAGATATTATCGAAGCCAGCTCGGAGGACAACTTTTGCAACAGACCATTTAACGGCGGGAACATTCCCGTGTCGAAAAGACCAATTAAGGCAGACTCTGCGGTATTTATGACAGTCAGTGTCAGGACTCCGGCAATCATCATGATTCTATAATTTCCCCGAAAAACCCAGATCAGGAATATCAGCAGGACTCCGGTCGCTCCATAGTCGCTTCTTAGTATGAATGCAACAATAAGGAACGGGATCAGTCCCAGTAAGAGGAACAGGCTTTCAGAAGTTTTGGACAAATCCTTCCTGTGGCAGCTATCCTTAATGATGTCGCAGATGTAGATCGCGGACAGTCCGAGAGCGAGAGTGAAGAACACGTTCTGATGGTCGGGATAAAAGAGCACTTCTCTGTAGAGCAGATCAAATGGTATCTCCGATACCAGAGCAAATATCGACAGATTCATCAGATAACCGGCTCTGTTTGAAGTGTGCCTCGCACCTTCGATGATCAGGAAACAGAAAATAGGAAAGGCCAGTCTTCCGACCTCACGAAGCAGAACATAGATATCTTCATAAGGTTCACCATACAGAGGAATTATATATCTCCCGACTATACCGTATCCGATATGGTCTATGAGCATTGTTATGATCGCAACATGTTTTAAAAATGCCCCGGAAAAAGAGGGCGTCCGGTCCTGATACATGGTCCGCTCCTTTACTGACTTAATCAGTTTATCATATCTTTTTGCTATTATCACGTGAGCAAAAAAGTATGTTCACTACAAATGTTCTTTTGGTATAATCATTGTGTTGGGTTTTGAAAGCGAAAGGGGAGGTTAACATGATATATTTATTCCTTGCCGAAGGATTCGAAGAAGTTGAAGCGCTTACTACCGTCGATATATTAAGACGCGCAGGGCTTGAACTTGAAACGGTGTCGATCACGGGCGATATAACTGTTAACGGCGCACACGGCATAACCGTTAATGCCGATACTGTTTTTGCCAAAGCGGATACAGATAATGCACAGATGCTCATTCTTCCCGGAGGAAGTCCCGGATGGAAGAATCTGGATGCCTGTGATGAACTCATAAAGGCGCTGCATAAGGCAGCGGATGACGGAAGATATATAGCCGCGATATGCGGAGCACCCTCGATAATAGGAAAACGCGGCTTTTTAAAAGGCAAAAATGCCTGTATCTATCCGGGAATGGAAGACACTCTGGTAGGAGCCAAGGCCAATGACAGGCAGGTCAATGTGGACGGCAGGTTCATAACGAGCCGCGGTGTCGGAACAGCGATACCTTTTGCCCTGGCTATCGTAGAGGAACTGATTGACAAGAATACGGCTGACAGGCTCTCATCCGCGATCGTATATAAAAGATAGGAAGTATCTTTTAATATATTCTGAATGCTTTTAAGGAAAAGGAGAATAATTAAATGAAGGTTATCGTATGCAAGAACTATGATGAGGTATCAGCAGAATCAGCTAAGATCGTGGCTGATGTAATGAAGAAAAAGCCCAATGCTGTATTGGGATTGGCTACCGGTTCAACACCCGAAGGGATGTATGCCAAGCTTGCCGAGATGAACAAGGCAGGAGAGATCGACTTTAAGGACATCACAACTGTAAATCTTGATGAGTATTATCCCATCAGCCCCGATAACGATCAGAGCTACAGATTCTTTATGAACAAGAACCTTTTTGACAAGGTCAACATAGACAAGAGCAGGACTAACGTTCCCCAGGGTGATGCTCCCGACGGAGAAAAGGAAGCAGAAAGATATGAGGCATATGTAAGATCTCTTGGGGGAGCTGACATCCAGGTACTCGGTATCGGACGTAACGGACATATAGCATTTAACGAGCCTGACGAGGAACTCGTTCCTGTTACTCATGTAACTTCTCTTACAGAGGATACGATTGATGCCAACGCAAGATTCTTTGCAAGCGCTGCCGATGTTCCGACCAAGGCTCTTACGATGGGTATGGGAACCATCCTTTCTGCTAAGAAGATAATCATCATCGCCACAGGCGCTAACAAGCATGATGCGGTTGCCCAGATGTTAAAGGGAACATGCACGACCAAGTGTCCTGCTTCATTCCTTAACCTTCATGACGATGTTGTACTTGTCTGCGACGAAGCAGCTTACAATGGAT
>JAILAN010000028.1 GCA_024681595.1 Lachnospiraceae bacterium | reverse complement strand
TTCGAGTCCCGTCTCGCGCTCTGCAGAAAAAGGATCATCCCATGGATGATCCTTTTTCTGTAGAGCACCGGAATCGAGACGGGACGGCCTGCCGGGGCACCGAAGAGGTGCGGCGATGCTCTTTCAGGTCATTTTTCTGTCCCAATCGCAGCTCTCTATTCCGGCAACGAACTTTGTTTTGTGACCTGGGAGCGCTCCGGCACTCATCCAGGTCATTTTTTCATCCCAATTGAAGTTCTTTATTCCAGCAACGAAGCTTGTTTTGTGACCTGGGAGCGCTCCGACACTCATACAGGTCATTTTTTCATCCCAATCGCAGCTCTTTATTCCAGCAACGGAGCTTGTTTTGTGACCTGTGAGCGCTCCGACACTCATCCAGGTCATTTTTCTGCCCCAATCGCAGCTCTTTATTCCGGAAACGAAGCTTGTTTTGTGACCTGGGAGCGCTCCGACACTCATCCAGGTCATTTTTCTGCCCCCAATCGCAGCTCTTTATTCCGGCAACGATGGCAAAGCTGCGAATATCAGTATCTTATGATGTAATAGATCACGTATACCCAGCTGAATATGCCGTGTACTATCGCCCATCCGACAGAATGCCAGTTAACGTAGCTTATTACCATAGCCAGGGCGCTTCCGAAGGTTATTCCGGTTTTTGCAGTTTCTTTAACAACGTGTCTGTTTTCTCTTGCCATACAATCTACCTCACTATACTTTTTTCATTATATTCTTATCTCTTTAGATTCTTATCTCTTAGATTCATTTCTCTTTAAATTCTTATTTCTTAGATATGTCTTCCCAGCTCCTTTATGAGCGACAGTGTCTGTTCATTCAATTCAAGATTTTTACCAAACATACCATTCCCCTGATATCTTATGCCGGATACGATCTGTGCTTTCATATCATTATATCATACAGCTGGTAATGATGAACCCTTTGCGATCCGCCGATCCGGCATGTCATTTTCTGATTGGCTGTGCAACGGTTCAATATATGATATTAAGTTTTCCGCTGTACAGGCCGATATATATATAGCATGGATGCGTTGTTTTTGATGAACGGAATCATCACAATGTATTTGGATGGATCCATAAGATGGTTATTTCCCACAATCTCACCGCATTAAATGCGCAAAGGCAATTTAATCTCGTTGATACCGGCAGGGCCAAATCTACCGAAAAATTATCATCTGGCTACAGGATAAATCGTGCAGCCGATGACGCGGCAGGTTTGGCTATTTCTGAAAAAATGCGCCGCCAGATAAGAGGCCTTAACCAGGCCAGTTCCAATTGCAAGGAAGGCATCGGACTGTGTCAGGTTAAAGACGGAGCACTAACGGAAGTGCATGATGTGCTTCAGAGAATGAACGAGTTGTCTGTCAAAGCTGCCAATGGAACGCTCGATCCGACAGACAGATCTTATATACAGTCGGAAGTTACCCAGCTAATCTCCGAGGTGGACAGGATCAGCAGTACGACTACGTTCAATGAGATCTATATATTCGATTATGATAATCCGCTCAGATTTAAGTCGAGCGCCGGCTCATATTCAAAAACCTCGGCACTCGGAACCGGATACATGACGGATTCATATCTTGATACCGATGGAAAATACTATCCTTCTGCAAATCTCGACTTCGGGGTCATTACTCCTTCCAATGTTTCTCAGTTATATGATAAATCCTTTAGTTTTAATTGTGGTCTGGGATGCTATGAGGCCTTCAAGTTTACGTTTGCAAACGGAGGCGGAAGCAGCGGAACCAACCTCACAGGGGCAATAACCCATGAATACGTTATAGATATAGGTGGAGCAACTACAGGTAAGGAAGTTCTTGACCGATTATTCAGCTATGTCCTTGCGAATCCTTCAAGACAAAATTCATCTGACAATATTAGCGGAAACACTATAAACAGTATGAAAGTCAGTCATTCCAACAGAATGATAAGAACCTCAGATTCTTCATTGTCGATAGCAACAGTAGGATATGGTCAAAGCACAAAAGAGGCTGCCGAAAAATTTTATGCTGATAATGTTGGAACCGGAACCCATGTAGCTAAAGCCGACTTCAGCGAACTAGTCGGAGTCTTTACCGATGAAACGGTCAAAAACGTCCTGCCCATCCAGGCTGGTGCCGAAGCATCCCAGTATATCTATCTTACAATGGATAAAATGAACTCTACGGTTCTTGGCATAAAGGATCTAAGTGTAACTACCCAGGACAATGCCGGAGCATGCATAGACAAGATCAAATATGCCCTTAATGAGATCTCGAGGATGAGATCTGATGCCGGTGCCGAACAAAACCGTCTGGAACATGCGATCAACAACCTCGATAACGTAGTTGAAAATACAACATCAGCTGAGAGCCTTATAAGAGATACAGATATGGCTTCCGAGATGGTGACCTATTCTTTAAAGAATATCCTGGCACAGGCCGGACAAGCTATGATGGCCCAGGCTAACCAGTCTAACGAGGGTGTTCTTTCTTTACTCGGTTGATTCCGAACTTCTTAAAATGATTCCCATTAAGTTGCATTTTCGGCCGGCCCGGGTCTAAAATATTATGCATAAAAGTAGGGAGAATTTTCATCATGAAAAAGAAATCATTTAATCTCATCATATTAATACTCTGCTGTCTGCTCCTTGTTTCCTGCAGTAAAGGCAATACGGATGAAAAAGTCGAGACAGATACGGAAAGCCAGGAGACATCCAAAAAGAAAGAAAGAAATAAAAAGGACAAAGAAGATTCCGGCAAAAAGGATACAGACGAAGCTGAAGAACCGGGCGAAAGCCCCTATGCCGGCATCTATAAAGAATTCTTTGATTATATTTCAGATGCCGATCCTTCGGAATGGGACGGTTTTAAACTCATAGACCTCGATGGTGACGGAATATATGAGCTCTTTGCCACTAATTCCAACGGAAAAAGTGAAGACTCGGCCATGCAGCCCTATCTCGTTCTGGGGCACAATGATGACGGTATTGTCATAAATGATTTTCTGCAGGACGGAGTCGCCGGTGTCGGCGGATACCGCGGAAGTCTGTATTGCCTCGAGGGTCACGGAAAAATATATGAAAGCGCCATATATGCTCCTTTCGGCGAACCCTCGGACACGGTCTATGTGCTTGATGACGGTGAACTTATATTGTCGGATCAGGGATATTTTGAATTTGACAGATCCGTTGAGATGAGCGAAGATCTGGATATTTTTGAAAACGGAGAGTGGCACTGGAACGATGAGATTGTATCAGAAGAAGAATATAAGCAAAGTCTTGAAAAAGCAACGGATAACACCCGGGGGTATGCTTTATGTGACCTTAACTGGGCAGACAGACAA
>JAILAN010000027.1 GCA_024681595.1 Lachnospiraceae bacterium | reverse complement strand
CCGAATTATGATTATTACAAAACAGGAAAGATAATGATCGGATAATGAGAAGAGATAACGAAAGAAAACCTCTTGTAAAACACATCTATACCGCAGATCCTTCTGCTCATGTATTTAACGGTAAGATTTACATCTATCCTTCGCATGATGTGGAAAGAGATGTACCGGATGATGATAACGGAGATCAGTACATGATGGAAGACTATCATGTTCTGTCAATGGACGATCTTGATTCCGAGTGTGTTGATAATGGCCTCGCCCTTCATCAGGATGATGTACCCTGGGTAAAAAATCAGATGTGGGCGCCGGATGCGGTGATTGTAAATGATAAGTACTATCTGGTATTTCCGGCCAAGGATAAGGATGGAATCTTCCGTATAGGGGTTGCATCTTCCGATTCTCCCACTGGTCCTTTTATCCCGCAGGATAAGCCTATTGAAGGCAGCTACAGTATCGATCCTGCTGTATTGGTCGATGATGACGGCAGCATCTACTGTTATTATGGCGGCCTTTGGGGTGGACAGCTGGAGATGTGGCAGTCAGGCTCGTTCAATCCCGATGAGAAAAGACCATCCGGCGATGATGAAGCGTTAGGCCCTATGTTTGCCAGATTTGCACCTACCATGGACAGGTTTGAAACAAAACCCTGCCATGTGACTATATTGGATGAGAATGGTATTCCGCTTAAAGCGTCCGATGAAGACCGCAGGTATTTTGAAGGACCGTGGATGCATAAGTATAACGGAAAATATTACCTCTCATACTCTACAGGTACTACGCATTATATCTGCTATGCAGAGGGAGATTCTCCCGAGGGTCCCTTTACATATAAAGGCAGGATAATGGAGCCGGTTTTAGGCTGGACGACACATCATTCGATAGTTGAGATCAACGGGGAGTGGTATCTGTTCTATCATGACTGTGAACTCTCCGGCGGAGTTACCCATGAAAGATGTGTAAAATACACCAAACTTGATATTGATGATAAAGGCAATATCAAAACTATTCATCCCTACGAGTAATTTCTTTTTCAATACATCCTCTTTTATAGTTTTTGCGAAGACAGCCTCCGGTTTCCGGTGGCTGTCTTTGTATTTGTGCGGAGTCTGCATTTTATGGGCTGCCACCATGTGATAAAATAAAGATTATGAAACACAAAATGTCATATCACAAAAAATATCTTTTGATATCCGGCATCATTATGGGGCTGATCGTATTTGTTGCGCTTTGTTTTGGCGGACCTTTGATCAGACAGTTCTTTATCAGCCGCAAGCTAAATTCGATGACGGATGTTTATAAAGAGCTTAATACTGCTTCTGCCATGCATAAGCTGGATTCGGAATCTTTTGACTTGATGTTCAAAAAGATCAGCGAAAATAATAATATTTCCATTGTCCTTGTTGACTCGGATTCCGAGACAATAAAATCCAGCGGTCAGGATTATGAATACATGTCGAGATTGCTTTTGGGCTACCTTTTTGACAGCAGCGATCCGGACTCGCAGGCATTGCAAAAATCAGCCAGATACGAAGCATACCTCACCAGTGATCCCAGGAACGGGATCGAATATATAGACATGTGGGGGATCCTTGATGACGGTACTCTGTTTTTGCTAAGAAGTCCATTGGGCAGTATCGTACAAAATGCGGAACTCACAAAAAATATTCTGGTTTTTTTTCTGATATCTATTGCTCTTGTCCTGCTCGTTATCTTCCTGATAATAAGCAGACGTGTGACCGTCTCGGAACTGCGCGAGGACAATCTCAGGCTTCAGAAGGATATCGAACTTAAAGAAAAAAATGAAAATATGCGCAGAGAATTTCTGTCTAACATATCGCATGAACTTAAAACCCCCATTGCCCTTATACAGGGATATGCCGAGGGACTTAAGGAGAGCGTTAACAAAGATGAACAGTCCAAAGATTTTTACTGTGATGTGATCATGGATGAAGCATCGAAGATGAACAAGATCGTTAAAAATCTGCTTGATCTTAATCAGCTTGAGTTTGGACAGACTGAGTTTTCAAATGATGTATTTGACATCGTTAGTTTGATAAAGAATTATATTCAACAGTCCGAAATAATATTTGAACAAAAAGGTATAAACGTTACGATTGATGCCCCGGACAGTGCACCGGTACTGGCGGATGAGTATTATACCGAAGAGATTTTTAACAATTACATCACCAATGCGATTAATTATGTATCCGGAGACAAGCGGATAATTGTATCGATTACAGATCATGATGAAGCACGATACAGAATCTCAGTTTTTGATACAGGAGACAGAATTCCGGAAGAATCGATTGAACGGATATGGGACAAGTTCTATAAAGTTGACAAAGCAAGGACCAGAGAATACGGCGGAAGCGGTGTCGGGCTCAGTATTGCAAAAGCAATCGCCGACAAAATGGGACAATCATACGGTGTGGAGAATCATGAAGACGGAGTCAGCTTCTATTTTACTCTTAATAAGGCCAAATGATTCGGAAACGCTCAATTTACGTATACGATGTTTTGTGCTAGACTAGCGATATGAGAAAAAATGTAATATTAACAATTATTTCAGTACTTTTATTGTCTGCTCTTACCGGCTGCGGAGCATTTGAATCCAAGATCCCTGCGCTGACGGATGAACAACAGGATCTGGTTGTAGAATATGCTACCGAGGTCCTTCTTCATTACGACAGACTTAACGGTGATAAGATCAGACCGGTCAAATATTCTGTTGTAACGGATGACGGTAACGCTTTATCCGAAGAAGACTATGAAAACAAGCTTAAGGACGATATGGAAGCTGCTTCCGGTCTGACATTACCGGAAAATGAAATCCCCGAAACAACCGACACATCGGATGTAGTCGTAACAGATAATACAGAAGTCAATGAAGCAGAAGTATCTTCTTATGCTTCCATAGCAGATTGCTTTGGCTTAACCGGAGTGTCAATAGAACCTGCGGGATATGAGATCACGGATTTTTATCCGCAGTCTCCTGCAGAATACTTTGTTATGAATGCAACAGAAGGCAACAGACTGATCGTACTTCGCTTCAAACTGACGAACACATCCGGGAATGACATTCATGTTGATGTGCCATATGGCGATGTCAGATACAAGATCACACTCAACGACAATACCAAGAATGCGCTTACCACCTTGCTGGTTAATGACATGGGGACATATTCAAGGGATCTGTTGTCCGGGGAGTCGGAGGAAGTGGTCCTTGTCGGAGAATTTGATAGTTCCGAGGCCGATAATATCAATTCGCTATCTCTTGTCATAAAAAGAGAATCAGGTGATTATTCGGTTGTTTTCAAATAAACTAACGGAGTTGCCCACTTGAAGAAGAGAAAAAATAAAACAGGTCTTGTTATTATGATTTCCGTGCTCCTGCTGCTTTTGGCAGGAGCCGGTGTTTTTGCGTATTTATATTTCAATCGACCGATCCTTAAGATAAATAAAGCGATCGAAGAAGATGATATCGAAACGGTATCTGAATTGTATGGTTCTTTGTCCAAAGAAAGCGAAATGTTGGAAGTTCAGGACCGCATGCTTGATAAAAGCAAAGATCTTGAAAAGGGGTTTATTGAAAAAGAACTAGAGTATGACTATGTAACTGAACAACTGAACATCCTGGGCGATGAGATCCTGATTGATAACAGCAGATTTGACAGGATCGTCAAAAATGTCAATTTATTAAATTCATCCCGCTTATCCTATGAAGAGGGTATGAAAGCTTTTAAAGATGAAGATTATGAATCCGCTTTAGAGGCTTTCTCCAGAGTAATCAAAGATGATGAAAATTTTGATAAGGCCCAGGCAAAGATCGAAGAATGCAGGCAACTGCTGAAACCTGACATTACCGGGATCTACAGGGCTAAAATAGATCTCTCTGATGTTATGATGAAATATCTTGGCCTGTCAGGATCGTCACCCATTCCGCTCAATCTAGATGTGGCTGTCGATATCACAGATGATAGCAACGGGTATTTTTATATGGATATTAAAGATCCTGAGGCATTATATGATTCAATGATCAAAGTTGTGACATATTTTACCAAGAAGAGCATCGCCCAACAGTACGGTATATCAGAAGACAATATTGAAAGTTATGTAAAAATGATCTTTGGTAAAAGCATTGAAGATATGGTCAAGGATGAAGTCAATATCGATGATATAAGTGAATTGATGTATCTCGAAAACACATATTTTACATACACGGTCAATGATGACTGGGTTTATGTAACACTAACAGATGCAAATGAAAGCATTGAACTGCGTATACGCGATGATGATCTTTATCTGGAAGAACACCTGGCAGGTTCTTTATCCGAGTTGGGATCATACGGTGTGGAATTTCCCCTGGTTTTCCGTAAAGAATGACATATTAAAAATTGTATATACAATTGACTAAATTATCTATTTTATTGTTGTTTGAGTTATTTTGATATGATATAATGACTTATGTGTAGTCATATGATGACCGCAGAATAAATAATTCTCATTTATTTGGGAAAGAATGAGGTGTGTGGATGGATACAAAGATATTACTTGAAAATGGAACTAACGAACTGGAAGTGCTTGAGTTTGAATTGGATGGTAATGCATACGGAATTAATGTAGCCAAGATCAAAGAAATCATTCCTTATCAGGCAGTTACACCCGTTCCTAATTCACATCCCAGCATTGAGGGAATCTTCATGCCGAGAGATGTAATGATCACAGCAATTGATCTGAAGAATTGCCTTCAGCGTGGGGAGAGCACACCCGGCGGCCTTTTTATAATAACTAATTTCAATAAACTCGATATTGCTTTCCATGTTGACAGTGTTAAAGGCATACACAGAGTTTCATGGCAGGATATCATTAAGCCCGGTGCTACGGTTTCTTCCGCTGACGAGAGTATTTCAACAGGTATCGTTAAACTTGAGGACAGCCTGGTCATTATTCTTGATTTTGAGAAGATCGTTACCGATATCAATCCTGAGACCGGCCTGAAGATGTCTGAAATACTTGAACTTGGTGACAGAAGTCGTACAGATGTACCGATTCTTATTGCTGAGGACTCTGTACTGCTCAACAAACTGATCGTGGATTCACTTAAGAAGGCCGGATATACAAACCTTATCCATACTCAGAATGGCCAGGAAGCTTATGACATAATCACGGAGTGCAAGGAAAAGGGAACACTTGATGAGCATGTTCAGTGCATCATCACCGATATAGAGATGCCTATAATGGATGGGCACAGACTTACCAAACTGGTTAAAAATGATCCTGAAACTTCAAAGATCCCGATCATTATCTTCTCATCTTTGGTAAATGATGAAATGCGTAAGAAAGGTGAATCTCTTGGAGCAGATGCTCAGCTTTCAAAACCTGAGATAGGTAATCTGGTTCGTACCGTTGACAGTTTGGTTCAGAACAGATAGGTGATGAATGACAAACAGATTTAATGATTCGTATACCCCGTAGTTTTCTGCGGGGTATTTTA
Organism: Lachnospiraceae bacterium; assembly: GCA_024681595.1. GTDB lineage: Bacteria > Bacillota > Clostridia > Lachnospirales > Lachnospiraceae > JAILLW01. The sequence continues at coordinate 79,645 of JAILAN010000027.1, read as the reverse complement.
CAGTAATAGCCATTGAGGAGATTGTATGGCATCAGAAGAACAATATCTGGATGATCTGTTAAAAAACATTATAGGTGACGAACCACCCAAAGAACGCACAATGCAGGAAGTGATGCGTGAAATTGGGGTTGATTATTCTGCAGAACCCGATCCGTCCATAGATGATCCGGTCATAGACGATTCAGCCATAGTAGATCCGGTCATAGATAATGTTCCGGAAATTGAACCGGAATCAGTTGTAAGCGTAATACCTGATATTACGGAAGGAAATTCTGATAAAACATCTGAACTGTCTTTTACGGATCAGGATGTTCTGGCTGATATGCTGGATATTCTCGATAACCCCGCATCGTTTTCAGATGCTAACAGCGGAGTGGATACTTCAGAAGATGAGATCAGTCAAATGCTTGAAGAGGTACCGGAGATACTGGCTGAACCTGAAGAGGTTTCCGAGGCAGATCCTTTGCAGGGTGATCTTGAAAACATGCTGGACGGTATTGAAGAGAATTTCAATGCAGAGCAATTAACAGTTGAAGAACCTGTATTAGAAGAGCCTGTAGCAGAAGAACCTGTTTCAGATGAATCTGCTGAGGTGGAAGAACCTGTGTTAGAAGAGCCTGCAGCAGAAGATATTCCGTCAGAAGAAACATCATCACAGGAAGATCTCAGTGCTCTGCTTGAGGGCTTGGGTGGAGACGATCCAAACGCAAAGATGTCTCCCGATGATATAGCCGCAATGTTTGCAGCGGCCGAGGGAGCAGCAGCTACCGAAGAGCCAGCTGCGGAGGAGCCTGTAGCAGAAGAACCTGTTTCGGATGAATCTGTTGCGGTGGAAGAACCTGTATTAGAAGAGCCTGTAGCAGAAGATATTCCGTTAGAAGAATCCGGAACGATGATGTCATCGGACGATGATCTTTTAAAGATGCTCGGCGAAGCAGAAACCGCCGAGGACTTTGTTATGCCCGAAGATCGAATGTCTAACGTTGATTCTGTTGACGCTGATAATCTGTCACAGAGTGACATAGAGGCGCTTATGTCCGGTGAATCTTTAAACGTACCTGATGGAGAAAGCCAGGAAGATCTGGAGGCTTTGCTGGCTATGGCAGGCGAGAGTGAAGAACCTCCTGCAGAAATCGGTCAGGATGACCTGGAAGCTATGCTTGCTGCTGCAGGTGATGAGACAGATACAGGTGTATCAGAAGATATGCCCGCTGATTCAGATCTTTCTCAGGATGATCTTGAAGCAATGCTCGGTGGTCTCGATCTTGGAGACTCAGATTCCGCATCATCATCCGATGATCTTACCGATGTCGAAAAGCTTGAAGCTACGGAGGGCAGCGACGAAGATCTCCTTTCTTTACTCGAGAATATTGATGAAACAGCTTCCGATGAAAGCAATGATGAAGGTCTGCCGGATGAATTAAGCGGCGTTATTAATGGTGAAGAAACTGATGATAACGGCAAAAGAGCCAAAAAGAAGTTTTCACTTTTATCATTGCTTCCGTTTGGGAAAAAGAAGAAAAAAGCCGGCGAAGAAACAGAAGAGACCGGTGCTGATGTTGAAAACGTTTCTGAAGAAGAAGAGCCTATAGAAGCCGGAGCCGAGCAGATCGACAAAATTCTTGACGGCATAGAAGAAGAAACAGCAGAGGGGTCAGGTGAGACCAAATCGGCAAAGGAAGGCGAGCAAACAGAAAATCCCGAGAAAAAGAAGGGATTTTTTGCCAAAATATTATCTTTCCTTTTTGATGAAGAACCTGAAGAAGAGGTGACTCTGGAAGGGGACGTTTCAAATGAGGATATACTTGCTCAGATAGATTCCGAGAATGCTGAGGAAGATGCCAAAGGTAAAAAAGGCAAAAAAGCCAAGAAATCAAAAAAGAAAAAAGGTAAAAAAGAAGAAGGCGAAGGAGAAGGCGAAGGATCTTCCGAGGAATCTTCCGAGGAATCCGAGGGAGAAGAAGGGGATTCCAAGAAAAAGAAGAAAAAGAAAGAAAAAGCGCCTAAAGAGCCAAAGGAACCAAAGGAAAAGGAGCCCAGAAAAGTAGTCCTTTCCAAGAAGGCATTTATAGCGTTGGCCGCCTTCTGCGCTTCTTTGATAGCTGCCATTGTTATAATCAGTACCTTGCTTCCGGACCATGCAGATAAAGTGGCTGCCAGACGTTCGTATTTCCTTGGTGACTACAGAGCTGTTTATGATAAGCTTCATGACAAGTCATTGAGCGACTCGGATTATCTGCTTTATAAAAAAGCCGAGACTGTTTTACTGCTGCAAAGAAGAGTTGATTCATATCATAACCGGATAAAGCTGAACGAGCCTGCCCAGGCACTTGATTCATTGCTTGAGGGAGTTCACCTTTATGATATCCTGTCTGAAGAAGACAGATATAATACCAAAGAGGAACTGTCAAAGATTTATGATGAGATATTGACAATATTAAGTACTCAATACGGCATTGATAGAAATGAGGCTTTAAGGATCTATTCTATTGAGGACCCGGATGCATATACTGAAGAACTCATAAGGATCATATCCGGAGGCAATTATATAATTGAAAAACCGGGAGCTGCGCCTGATCAGATCACAGATGAAGAGTTAGCTCCCGAGGATATTCCTGATGAAGAGCCACCTCAGGAAATTACTGGAGAATCCGAGGTTGAGCCGGCAGATGAACAGGAAATCAATGAAGAAATGACATTTGAAGAACTTCATCCGCTGGATGATCTTCTCGAGGCGGAAGAGGATTTATAAATGATTGCTATCATAGATTATGATGCGGGCAATATCAAAAGCGTTGAAAAAGCCCTTATACATTTGGGAGAGGATGCTGTTATCACAAGGGATCGTGACACCCTTCTTTCAGCAAAAAAGGTAATATTGCCGGGAGTGGGGGCCTTTGGAGATGCTATGGCCAGATTGAACGAATACGGCCTTACAGATATTATAAAAAGCATTATTTCAAAGGGAACTCCTTTTATGGGGATATGTCTGGGACTTCAGCTATTGTTTGATTCTTCGGAAGAATCTCCCGGAGTTGCCGGACTTGGAATACTCCCCGGTGTGATAACCAGGTTTCCGCAGACACCGGGTTATAAGGTTCCGCAGATCGGATGGAACAGCCTGTCTTTTCCCAAAGGATCAAGATTATTTACGGGAATACCTGAAGGCTCGTATGTGTATTTTGTTCACTCTTATTATTTAAAAGCGGGCAATCCTGATGATGTTGCCGCAAACAGTGAATATATCCTGAAGTTTGATGCCGCGGTAGAAAGAGATAATGTTTTTGCCTGTCAGTTTCACCCTGAAAAGAGCTCGGACATTGGTTTGAGAATATTAAAAAACTTTATAGAGATATAGACCATGCTGACTAAAAGAATAATCCCCTGCCTTGATGTAGATAAGGGCAGAGTGGTCAAAGGCACAAATTTTGTTAATTTAATAGATGCAGGAGATCCTGTTGAAGTTGCTAAACTGTATGACAGATCAGGCGCAGATGAACTGGTTTTTCTGGATATTACTGCATCAAGTGATTCGCGAAACATCAAAGCAGAGCTCGTTCGCTCGATAGCCGAGTGCGTTTTTATTCCCTTTACCGTTGGAGGAGGAATAAGGTCTGTTGATGATTTCAGAATGATCCTTCGGGAAGGAGCTGACAAGGTAGCCGTGAATTCTGCGGCTATCATGAATCCCGGTATAATATCTGAGGCTGCTGATAAGTTTGGTTCACAGTGCGTTGTCGTTGCTATTGATGCCAAAAGAACCGGTTCTTCATGGAATATTTACAAAAACGGCGGCAGAGTAGATATGGGAATTGATGCTATAGAATGGGCCGTTAAAGCAGAAGAACTGGGCGCCGGAGAGATCCTGCTCACTTCAATGGATTGCGATGGGACTAAAAACGGTTATGACCTGGAACTTACCAGAAAAATATCTTCAAGAGTATCAATACCTGTCATTGCATCCGGAGGAGCCGGAACGCCTGAACACTTTTATGAGGCGTTTGTTTCCGGTGGCGCAGATGCCGCACTGGCTGCATCGCTTTTCCATTTTAAGGAACTGGAGATATCTGATCTTAAGGATTATCTGGCACAAAAAGGTATTCCCGTAAGGAGATGATATCATGGCAATGATCGAAAATGACTGGCTTTGCGAACTTAAGGAAGAATTCACTAAGCCATATTATAAAGAACTGTATAATTTTGTTAAAAACGAGTATAATACTAAAGTGGTTTATCCACCGGCGGATGATATTTTTAATGCTCTTCATCTGACGCCGCTTAAAGAAGTCAAAGTTCTGATTCTGGGACAGGATCCTTATCATGAAGTCAATCAGGCTCACGGACTTTGTTTTTCCGTTCTTCCGGGAAACCAGACTCCGCCTTCACTCCAGAATATATATAAAGAGCTTCATGATGATCTGGGCTGTAAAATACCGAATAACGGTTACCTCTCAAAATGGGCAAAACAGGGCGTCCTGTTGCTGAATACTGTACTTACGGTACGTGCACATGAAGCTTTTTCTCATAAGGGCAGGGGCTGGGAGACATTTACAGACCGGATAATCAGTGCACTTAACAAGCAGCAAAGACCTATTGTATATATGCTGTGGGGTTCACCTGCTCAGGCCAAAGCTTCTATGCTGGATAATTCACAACAACTGATATTGAAGGCTCCGCATCCCAGCCCGCTTTCGGCTTATCGTGGCTTTTTTGGATGCAGACACTTTTCAAAATGTAACGAGTTTCTGACAGATCATGGAATTGACCCCATAGACTGGCAGATTGAGGATATTTAACGATGAATTCATTTATTGAAAAAAGAGATTTCTTTAAGGGAAATGACATTGAAAAAATAGTCAAAGAGTTTGGAACACCTCTTTATGTTTATAACGAGGATATCCTGCGAAAGAGAATGAGTGAGGTTGCCGGTATCATTACCAAGTATCCATACAAGGCAAATTACTCAATGAAGGCTAACTCAAACATTGAGATCTTAAAGATCGCAAGGGAGGAAAACGTCAACTGTGACGCTATGTCCGAAGGTGAGATACGTCTGCTGTTAAAAGCCGGATTTACTCCCGACCAGATTTTTTTTGTACCAAATAACATAGATGCTAATGAGATGCAGTATGCTATAGATAATGGCATAATGATCAGTCTCGACAGTATAGACCAGATCAATCTGTACGGATCTTTAAATCCGGGATCAAAGTGTGCGCTTAGGATTAATCCCGGAGTAGGTGCCGGACATCATGAAAAAGTTGTTACTGCCGGTAAAAACACAAAGTTTGCGATTGCTGAGGAAGACATTGACGAAGCAAAGAGAGTTGCTGATTCTTATGGCCTGAAGATCTGCGGGATCAACCAGCATGTTGGATCTTTGTATATGACACCGGATCCTTTTTTAAATGCAATTGATCAGTTCCTGCGCATAGCCAGAAAGTTTAAGGATCTTGAGTTTATTGATTTTGGAGGAGGATTTGGGATACCTTATCATAAGCTTGAAGATGAAGAGCCTTTTGATATATTCAGATTGAGCATTGAATGGACCAAACGCCTCGATGAGTTTGTTAAATCATATGGAAGCACTCCTTTGTTTAAATCAGAACCCGGACGTTATTGCGTGGCGGAAGGAGGAGTTCTGCTCGGTCGGGTGAATGCCGTAAAGTATAACGGAGACCATAAATATGTTGGAACGGATGTCGGAATGAATGTACTTATGAGACCCGTTCTTTATGACTCATGGCACGATATTGAGATCATATCCGATGGCAAAGTTGTTAAAGGTATGAAGGAAGAGGCAACGATAACCGGAAATATCTGTGAATCCGGCGATGTGCTCTGCAAGGACAGACCTATGCCGATGATAAAGGACAATGATCTTATATGTGTTCTTGATGCCGGTGCTTATGGTTATTCCATGTGCAGTTCATACAATATGCGCTTAAGACCGGCTGAGGTCATGATATGTTCTGACGGATCATACAGACTGATCAGAAGACGTGAAACCTTTGATGATATATTCAATACTTTTGTTTGATCATGGATAACGGGAAAAGAAACAATCAGAATTTCAACAGACTGGGCAACCAGATTAAGGAATCGCTCACAGAAGGGCTGAAAACAGGAGATTTTTCAGGCCTTAATAATGCTATCACAGATTCGGTCAACAGCGTTCTTAAAGAAGCTACCGGTCGAGTTAACGATGTTTTTATGGACCCGTACAAAGGTGAAGAGTTCTATAAGGTAAAGAGCGGACAGAAAAGTTACAGTACTTATAAAGAAGCTGAAGATTATGCAAAAATGCTTCAGGAGAGAAGACGTCTTCATAATGAAGCCGTCCGCAAGGAACAGCTCCAGCGTGAAATGCATAAACAGGAGTTGAGATCTCTAAAAAAACAGCAGAAATATGAATTGAGAGTTAATAAGGAAAGCATGCCGGTCAAATTCAATCCGGTCGGAAAAACATCCGGGAATCTCTGTATTGCAGGGGGTATTGCAGGCACGGCAATTTTTGGGATCAAGTCGATAGTTGCACTCTTTGGAATGTTGTTCGGAGCAGGCACACTACCGGCCCTGATCGTTCCTGCAGCGCTTCTGGCAGGCAGTTTTGGTGTGTTGGAATTCGGGCTTGCCAGGAAAGGTATGCTCGACAGAGCCAGAAAATATGCCATGATAGCCGGAAATAATATGTATGCACAGATATCCATGCTGGCATCTTCTCTTGGACTTAATCCTTCAAAAGTAAAAAAGGATATTAAGAGATTGCTCAGAAAGGGATATTATCCGGAGGGATATCTTGATGCTGAAGAAACAACTCTAATGCTCAGTAATGATGTGTTTAAACAATATGAGCTGACCATGAAGAGTGCGGATGCTCAAAGGAAAGAACAGGCCAGAAATGCGGCGCTTGATGATGAGATGCTTCAGGATGCATTAAGTAAGCTTGATCCTTCGGTTCGCGGAGAATTTGCAACAATGGTAGGTACGGGCAGAGAGAGCATTAATCGTCTGCACGAACTGAATGATGATATACCGGGAGAAAACATCTCTAATAAGTTATATTCGCTCGAAGATACTTTAAAAGAGATATTTGCGCGACTTCAGGAACATCCCGAGCAGATGAACCGCATGCATAAGACCATGGATTATTATCTGCCTACGATGATAAAACTGGTGGAGGCATATGCCGAGTATGATAAAGTTAAAAATCCCGGACCCGATATAATTTCAGCCAAAAGCGAGATCGAGAATACTCTTGATACGATCAATGAAGCTTTTATACAGTTACAGAACAACCTTTTCCGAGATTCGGTCTGGGATGTAACTACAGATGCTCAGGTTTTACAGACTGTCCTTAAGCAGGAAGGTCTGGCTAAAGATAAAGTTACAGAATAAAAGGAGAATCAATATGAGTGAAGTAATCGATATGGAAAAAACAAAAACGATCGATCTGGTTGGGGATGACAAGTTGGATACTATGCTTGCGGAGGCACCGGCACTGGAACTGTCGGAAGAAGATCGCAAGACTGTCAGCGACTATGTTTCTGCCATTGATATAACGGATACTAAGATGGTCCTTCAGTATGGTGCCGGGGCACAAAGAAAGATCGCCGATTTCTCTGAAAGTGCGCTGAATTCTGTAAGGACAAAGGATCTTGGCGAAGTTGGTGCAATGCTTTCCGATGTAGTAACTGAACTCAAGAGCTTTGATGTAAGTGAAACCAAGGGAGGTTTCCTGGGCCTGTTTAAAAGAGGTGCAAATCAGGTTACAGCGCTTAAGGCAAAATATGACAAGGCAGAAGTAAACATAGAAAAGATATCCAAGGTAATGGAAGGCCATCAGGTTACATTGCTTAAAGACATTGCAATGCTCGACAAGATGTATGATATGAACCTTGAATACTATAAGGATCTTACACTTTATATTATGGCCGGTAAGGAAAAGCTGGAAGAGGCCAAGAAGGTTGAACTACCCAAACTGTTGGCAGAATCTGAAGAATCCGGTCTTCCTGAGGATGCACAGAAGGCTAAGGACTATGCAGAGAAGATAGAAAGATTCGAAAAAAAGATATATGATCTGGAATTGACCAGGAATATCTCTTTGCAGATGGCTCCTCAGATCAGACTTATTCAGAACAATGATTCTACAATGTCTGAAAAGATACAGTCTACACTCGTTAATACGATACCTCTGTGGAAATCGCAGATGGTCATCGCGATCGGTATCAACCATGCTGGTGAAGCCGCAAAGGCTCAGAAGGAAGTCACTGATATGACTAATGACCTCCTTAAGAAGAACGCGGAAGCTCTGAAGATTGCCACTGTTGAATCGGCCAAAGAATCTGAAAGAGGTATTGTTGATATAGAGACTCTTACTCAGACCAATAAGATGCTCATTGATACTCTTGATGAAGTTGTTCAGATCCAGCAGGATGGAAGAACAAAGCGCCGTGAAGCTGAAGCAGAGCTTACCAGAATTGAAGATGAAATGAAGCAAAAGCTTCTTGAGGTTAGCAAACAATCAGCTGCTAATATGACAGAATGATATGCAAAGAAAAAAGCCCCGTTTGGGGCTTTTTTTGATACAAAATGCCGGCGGCGGGACTTGAACCCGCACGATGTTGCCATCAACAGATTTTGAGTCTGCCTCGTCTGCCAATTCCGACACGCCGGCCTGATGGATATTAATTGCTCAACGACATTGATTTTAACATAGTACAAAGCTTACGGTCAAGCATATAGGACTGTAGGACTGGTACTGTTTGCTGCACAAAATATGGCAAAGCATCATATAAAACCTACAATATATTGATTGTAAATGCTTTTAGATATTGGTATAATCTAATGTTGTAGAAGTTTGTGCTTTTATGACATGATACATGTCACGGAGATTATCGATGGAATGCAAAAAGGCCATCAGGCTGATCAACAGGTTTCTTGATGATGATCTGGAAACGGAGGAACTACAGGATTTTATAGAACATATAGAATCCTGCGAAGGATGCAATGAAGAACTGACTATTGCATTCCTGGTCAAAGAAGGTGTGGCCAGACTCGAAAACGGAAACGTTTTTGATCTTAATAAAGAACTGGACCAGACCATGAGCAGAGCCAGCCATTCACTAAAGGTACGTGAAGGCATGCAGTGGCTTTATTATGTTATTATCGGTCTGATCGTATTGGGTGTAGCCTTTATTGTATTGATATTGATCTTTTTATAATTCTTTCTATGAGCAAACTGGTACTTATTGATGGACACAGTATTTTAAACAGAGCATTTTTCGGCGTTCCGGAACTGACAAATTCCGAGGGACTGCATACTAATGCCATATATGGGTTTTTAAACATTATGTTTAAGATCCTTGACGAGGAATCACCTGATTATCTTACAGTTGCATTTGATGTTTCTGCGCCAACATTCAGACATGAAATGTATAAAGAATACAAGGGAACCCGTAAACCGATGGATGATGCCTTAAGAGAGCAGGTTCCTGTCATGAAAGATGTTCTGCGTGCTATGGGTATCAAAGTTATCGAAGCACCCGGCTTCGAGGCGGATGATCTTCTTGGTACTCTTGCGTTTAAGGCTCAGAAGGAAGGGATCGATGTGTCCCTTGTTTCTGGAGACAGAGATCTTCTTCAGATAGCAACCGATAAGATAAAGATCCGTATTCCCAAGACCAAGGGCGGGTCCACCACAGTGGAAGATTATTTTGCTGCCGATGTTTTGAAATCCTATGGTGTTACACCGGAGCAGTTTATAGAACTCAAAGCTTTGATGGGTGACAGCGCGGATAATATCCCCGGAGTCCCTAAAGTAGGACAAAAAACTGCAACGGAACTCATGACTGCTTATCACAGTCTTGATAACATATATGATAATATTGATTCCATTACGAAAAATTCGATCAGGGAATCGCTGAAGGATAACCGCGATCTTGCTTATCTGTCAAAGACACTGGCAACAATAAAGACAGATGTCGAACTGGATTATTCTTTTGAGGATGCACGTGTAGGCAACTTTTATACAGATGATGCATATGTCATTTTTAAGAGGCTTGAATTCAGGAACTATCTGGGCCGTTTTGAAACCAGGATCGACAACAGATCAGTGACCGCTGCTTTTAAACTGGTCGAAGATCCGGAATCTGCCGGTGATATCGTTTCAAGCGCAGTGTCCTGCGGCTCGAGAGTTGGACTTTGCCTCCTCTTTGATGATAAGAACACGGATGAGCTTCTTGGATTTGCTCTTTCTTTTGATGATAAGAGTTATTTTATAAAAAAATGGATGCTGATTTCTGATGACAGCATCATTAATATGCTTGGGACGATCCTTTCTTCATGTGATGTCGTATCGGATAATGCCAAATTACTATACAGATTCACGGACCGGGACATACATGAAAATATTTTCGACGTAATAATTGCTGCGTATTTGTTGAATCCTGTTAAAAATGATTATGATCTGACCGCTGTCGGCCAGGAATATCTTGGTCTTATTACACCGGATATATCACAGGTCAAAAAGAAAACTTCATTATCCGATGCCATTTTAAACAATACAGATCTTTTCAGGGAATATGCCTGTTTCAGGCCCTACATATGCTTAAGATCTTACGATATTCTGACTGAGAGACTAAAACAGGCCGGCATGTATGACCTGTTCATGAACATAGAGATGCCTCTCAGCTATGTTTTGTTTAACATGGAACAGGAAGGTATCAGAGCGGTTCCCGAGAAACTAAATGATTATTCCCAAATGCTCGGCTCTAATATAGTTTCGCTTGAAAGTGAGATATATAAGGAAGCCGGGTGCGAGTTTAATATTAATTCGCCTAAACAGCTTGGTGAGATACTTTTTGAGAAACTGAAGCTTCCGGGAGGCAAGAAAACCAAGACAGGCTATTCTACTGCCGCGGATGTACTTGAAAAACTCGCCGCTCAACATCCGATCGTTAAAAAGATACTTGATTACAGAGCGTACACCAAGCTTAAAAGCACATATGCTGACGGATTGCAGAACTGCATCGGCCCCGACGGGAGGATACATTCTACATTTAACCAGACCATAACAGCAACGGGACGTCTGTCATCAACGGATCCAAACCTTCAGAACATTCCGATACGCATGGACCTGGGCAGACAGATACGTAAAGTATTTGTTCCCAAAGACGGGTGTGTATTTATGGATGCAGATTATTCACAGATCGAGTTAAGAGTGCTCGCGTCATTATCCGGTGACAGGGAACTGATAAAGGCATACTCCGAGCATGCTGACATACACCGGTCAACGGCTTCTTTGGTCTTTAATGTCCCGTATGATGAAGTTACTGATACTATGAGAAGAAATGCAAAGGCTGTCAACTTCGGTATCGTATACGGAATTTCCGCATTTGGTCTGGGTGAAGATCTGGGTATATCACAGAAAGAAGCAAAAAAGTATATCGAAGATTATTTTACGACTTATCCGGCGGTAAAGATTTTCCTTGATGATATGGTATCTTCCGCAAAGGATAAAGGGTATGCGATAACTTATTACGGCAGGAGAAGACCTATACCGGAATTAAAAAGCAGCAACTTTATGCAAAGATCGTTCGGGGAACGCGTAGCCATGAATTCTCCGATACAGGGGACTGCGGCCGATATCATCAAGATTGCGATGATCAATGTTTTCAATGCTCTTAAGGAGGCAAATCTCAGGACCAGGCTGATACTTCAGGTCCACGACGAACTGCTGCTTGAAGTTCCCTGCGATGAATTGGATAAAGCAGAGAAGATACTTCGTGATCAGATGATCGGGGCATGTGATCTGGCTGTTAATATGGAAGTTGATCTGCATACCGGCAACGACTGGTATGAGGCTAAATGATGAAAATAATAGGTATTACCGGAGGGGTTGGAAGCGGAAAAAGTTCGATAATCAAAGCTGTATCCGAAAGATACAGATGCTGCATTCTGCTTGCGGATGATGCGGCACATGATGTGTATCTGCCGGGTAACCAATGCTATGAAAAACTGGTCCGCTTGCTTTCAAAAGACATACTTGACGATTCCGGCAACATCGATAAAAAAAAGATGTCAGCATTGATCTTTGGCGATCCCAAACTGCTTGAGAAGGTTAATGATATCGTTCATCCGGCTGTTAAGGATGTAATTCTAAATAAGATCAATGAGGCAAAAAAAGCAGGCGACTTTGAACTGTTTTTGCTTGAAGCGGCTTTGCTTATAGAATGCGGCTATAACGACATAGTTGATGAGATGTGGTATGTTTACGCTTCTGTGAATGTAAGGACTGCCAGATTGAGATCATCTAGAGGTTATACTGATGATAAGATCCGATCGATCATGCAATCTCAGCTTGGTGAGAGCGAATATATCAAAGGATCCGATTTTGTGATCGATAACAGTCATTCTATAGATAACAGTATCATGCAGATAGAAAAAAGGGTTGGAAGATGAAAGAAAAACTTGTATTTGGTCTGGACATAGGTACGAGAAGTGTAGTCGGAACTGTCGGCTATCGTAAAGGTGATAAATTTGTCGTTGTGGCTCAGCGAGTCAAGGAACATGAAACCAGAGCGATGATGGACGGTCAGATCCACGACATACAAAAGGTCGGAGACACAATAAGAGAGGTCAAAGTCAGACTTGAAGAGGCCATCGGTGAAAAGCTTGAAGGCGTATGTATCGCTGCTGCCGGACGTGTTCTTTTTACTGTTAACACTCATGCTGAAACCGATATTGATAATCGTGAGGTTACGGATGAGGATATTTATTCATTGATATCACAGGGCGTTGAAAATGCCTATAATGAGTTTCTGGAGAAACAGGAAACAGATTCCAATGTCAAGTTTTACTGCGTAGGACATTCAGTTATAAGATTCTACTTAAACGGTAATCAGATATCTAATCTTGAAGGTCATAAGGCCAGGAACATCGCAGTCGATCTTATAGCGACCTTCCTTCCCGATGAGGTTGTCGATGGCCTGTACAAGGCAGTAGAGATAGCGGGACTTCGCGTTGACAATCTGACGCTGGAGCCTATTGCTGCCATCGGACTTGCTATTCCTGAAAGATTCAGGATGCTTAATATAGCTCTTATTGATGTCGGAGCGGGAACTTCGGATATTTCTATTACCAATGACGGATGTATTCTTGCATATGGTATGATCCCGATGGCAGGAGATGCCTTGACAGAATCCGTTGCCAAAGCCTGCCTGGTGGATTTTTCAGAAGCTGAAAAGATCAAGAAAGAAGCAGACTATAAAGATGAGATAGAATACATGGACATTATGCTTCTTCCCCAGAAGATCAAGCAGGAAGAAGTGCTTAAGATCATGGATCCAATACTTGAAGAAATGGCTGGTCTTGTAGCAGACAAGATCAAGGAATTGAACGGCGGAAGGTCAGTAAGCGCTGTATTTATAGTTGGCGGTGGCGGTAAGAACATCCATTATGCAAATAAGGTTGCCGACAAACTCGGTATTGCCCGGGAAAGAGTTGCTCTTCGCGGAGAAGAGGTTATGCAGACGGTTGAATTTGAAGAGGATATCAAGAAGGATTCTCTTCTGGTTACGCCTGTCGGAATATGTCTGAATTATTATGAGCAGAGCAACAACTTCATATTTGTTTCGTTTAACGGATCAAGGATCAAAATGTATGATAATTCAAACCTGACAGTAGGAGATGTTGCCATGCAGGCGCAGTTCCCCAATGATGGTCTGTTCCCGAAAAGAGGCAAAGCTCTTGAGTTTACCTTAAACGGCAAAGCAAGAATGCAAAGAGGTCTTCCCGGAGAGGCTGCGGTTATTACGATAAACGATGAGAGTGCATTTATCACCAGCAAGATCCGTGCCAATGATGTGATACATGTAAAAGAATCGACAGCGGGGCCGGCTGCAACGCTAAGTCTTGAAGATCTGGATGAACTGACGGAGTCTATCAGCTTCATTGTAAATGACAGTAATATTACTGTTCCTAAATTTGCTTCGGTAAACGGATCATTGCAATCAAAATTCTATGAGATCCAGGACGGTGATGACATTGAAATAGTCAATTACTATACCGTTAAGCAGATCGCTGACTTTATGGATGTTATTATCGAACCCGGAATGAATATCTATGTGAATAACAACCTGTCGGATCTTGAGACCAAGGTTTATGAGAATTTTACTGTTAACTGGACCACGCAGACAATAAAATCCGAACGTGAGAGGATCGAAGAAGAGGAAGCTTCCGAGCATGAATATGATGAGTATGAAAATGATCCGGAAGATACATCCGATCCGTCCGAATCCGATGATAACGGAGATTCCTACTCTTCATTGCCTGAAGATGACGGTGAATATAAGGGGCCCACTCCGGTCAGCGTGATAACAGTAAATGTTAACGGTGCTCCGGTTATACTGCGCGGCAAACAGAATTATGTATTTGTAGATGTATTTGATGCCATCAATTTTAATCTGGCCGAATCAAAGGGACGTAGGATAGTCACTAACCTGAACGAAAAACAGGCTCAATACATGGAAGCTCTTAAAGATGGAGATTCGGTCGATATTTATTGGGAGGAAGCGTGAGAATAACCAGTTTAGCCTCCGGCTCAAGCGGTAACTGTGTTTATGTAGGAACAGATACAACGCATTTACTTGTAGATGTCGGGATCAGTGGCAAAAGAATCATTTCCGGTATTGAACAGCTGGATCTGTCGGTCAGGGATATCGACGGAATCCTGATCACACATGAACATGCCGATCATATTGGAGGCCTTGGAATCATTTCAAGAAAATACGGTATTCCGATTTATACTACAGCTAAGACGAGGCAGGCAATTTTAAACTGTAAGAGTCTCGGACAGATCGATGAAGATCTGTTCGTCGATGTAACTGCTGATACAAAGCTTTCCATCAAGGATATTACCGTTAATCCCATGAAAATATCGCATGATGCGGTAGATCCCGTTGCTTACAGATTTCAGCATGGAAACAACAGAGTAGCAGTTGTTACCGATCTGGGAAGATATACTGATTATACGGTTGAATCTTTAAAGAATATGGATGTGCTTTTTCTTGAAGCCAATCATGATGTTAACATGCTTCAGGTAGGCCCGTATCCCTATTATCTTAAACAGAGGATCCTCGGAGACAGAGGTCATCTGTCAAACGAGAATGCAGGCTCACTGCTGTACCGGCTGCTTAACGATAATCTCAAGGCAGTATTCCTCGGACACCTAAGCAAGGAAAACAACATACCGGAATTGGCTTATGAATCTGTAAGATGCGAGGTAAATGTACTTTCGCAAAACAATGACTATAAGGGAATAAAAATGTCGGATTTTCCGATGTATGTTGCCAAAAGAGATACGTTGTCACAAATAGTTGAAATAGCGTAGGACGGGAACCTTAAGTTACCGATTCTCGGATAAGGAGTGAATATGAGTAAAACTATCATTACAGTTGTTGGAAAGGATACTGTTGGTATCATCGCCAGGGTATGTACTTATCTTGCCAAGAATTCCATTAATATAGAGGATATCTCACAGACCATAGTACAGGGATATTTCAATATGATGATGATCGTTGATATGGAAAAGTGCGATAAGCATTTTGTTGAAGTTGCAGACGAGCTTGAAGAACTGGGCAATGATATAGGTGTTATCATCAAAGCCCAGAAAGAAGAGATCTTTGAAAAGATGCACAGATTCTAGGTGAGGTAGACATGATAAATTTAAGAGAAGTATCTGAAACAAATGAAATGATCTCCAAGGAGAACCTTGATGTACGTACCATTACGCTGGGTATCTCTTTGCTTGACTGTATAGATTCGGATCTTTATAAGCTGAAAAAAAACATACATGACAAAATCTATGATTCGGCTAAGGATCTGGTTGCAACAGGCGATAAGATATCCAGATATTATGGGATCCCGATAGTTAACAAGAGGATATCAGTTACTCCGATAGGTCTTATCGGAGGAAGCGCTTGCCGCACTGAGGAGGATTTTGCTTCCATAGCGGTAACACTTGATGAGGTCGCAAAAGAAGTCGGAGTGAACTTTATAGGTGGTTATTCCGCACTGGTTGCGAAGGGAATGACCAAAGCAGATGAACTGCTGATCCGTTCAATACCGATCGCTCTTTCTTCCACCGAAAGAATTATGAGCTCCGTTAATGTGGGCTCGACCAGAACGGGAATTGATATGGATGCTGTCAGACTTATGGGCGATGTGATCAAAAAGACGGCTGAGCTGACAAAGGATAATGATTCGATCGGATGCACCAAACTGGTTGTGCTGTGTAATGCACCGGATGATAATCCGTTTATGGCCGGAGCTTTTCATGGTGTTACCGAAGGAGACAAGGTAATAAATGTTGGGGTTTCAGGTCCCGGAGTTGTTAAGACTGCGCTTGAAAAAGTCCGTGGTGAGAGCTTTGAGGTACTTTGTGAAACAATAAAAACAACGGCCTGTAAGGTTACCAGAGTCGGACAGCTGGTTGCCATGGAAGCTTCCAAAAGACTTGGCGTTCCTTTCGGCATAGTCGATCTGTCTTTGGCTCCCACACCTGCGATAGGCGATTCCGTTGCTGATATTCTGTGTGAAATGGGTCTGGAGAGTGCAGGGGCTCCCGGCACAACTGCAGCGCTTGCCATCCTAAACGATCAGGTTAAAAAGGGCGGCGTTATGGCGGCTTCATATGTAGGAGGTCTGTCCGGAGCATTTATTCCCGTATCTGAGGACCAGGGTATGATAGATGCTGCTACAAGGGGTTCACTTACTATAGAGAAGCTTGAAGCAATGACATGTGTATGCTCTGTAGGACTTGATATGATCGCTATTCCGGGAGATACAAAAAGCTCTACGATATCCGGTATAATAGCCGACGAAATGGCTATCGGAATGATCAATCAGAAAACCACAGCTGTTCGTATCATCCCTGTTGTCGGCAAAAAGCCCGGAGATCATGCAAATTTTGGCGGATTGCTGGGACATGCTCCCATCATGGATGTAAATCAGTATTCCTGCGATGATTTCATTGCACGTAAAGGCCGTATTCCGGCCCCTATTCACAGTTTTAAAAACTGACTTGGTTTTCATGCGAGTTTATTAGCCGGAGGAGATCATGAAAAAGAAACCGGGTGGAATTACTCTATCATTTCTGACTATAACTATCATACCCATGCTGATCATGGGTTTTATCATTACTGTTTCGGGTTCGTCACTGGTCCTTCGTTCTCTTAACAAGAATATAGAACAACAGTTAAGGAACATGTCCAATGCTGTCCTTGTCGGATATGATATGTTGTATCCGGGTGATTACAGATACGAATCATCAAATGATGCTATTGACTTTTACAAAGGCGATAAAATGATCAATGGCGATTATGAATATATAGATTCCATTAAGGATAAGACAGGAATTGATATCACCTTCTGTTATCAGCAGTATGTTGTTATAACTACTTTGAGGAATGCTTACGGAGAACGCATCATCGGTGCGGGCGATTCCGACGTGATCTATAATGATGTGATAGTCGGAAATAAAGACTGTTTTTACTCAAACGTCAGTTTCGGCAAGAATGATTATTTTGCATTTTATACTCCAATACATGATGCGGATGAAAATGTTATCGGTATGCTGTGTATACTGGAGGATTCGGCTTATGTTTCACCGCTGGCCTGGAAAACACTTGTTCCTATTTTGATAATAGCATTTCTTTCCATGCTTTCCGCATGCTTTTTCTCGATCAAGTATTCAGGCAAGCTTATCGATACTATCCATAAGATCCAAAAGTATATGGCTGGACTTGCAAAGGGTGATTTTACTTCGTCAATGGACAACAGTGTGGTATCAAGAGATGATGAGCTTGGCAAAATGGGCAACAGCGCGGTCAAGACGGCCGCATCTCTTCGAAAGCTTGTTGAAGAGGATCAGCTGACATCTCTAAACAATCGCCGTTCTGCTTATACGCACCTGAACAATACTGTTATCTCTTATATCAATAAGGGTGTAAGATTCTGTGTTACTATCGGCGATATAGATTTTTTCAAGAAAGTAAATGACACATACGGACACGAAGCAGGAGATGCGGTTTTGATAGCAGTATCTTCTACTATCAAGAGATTCATGATGGGCAAAGGCTATGCCATCAGATGGGGCGGAGAGGAATTTCTGCTGATATTTGAAGACTGTGTTTTGGATAAGTGCAAGTCATATCTTGAAGAACTGCTTGATCAAATACGTGATCTGCAGATCGTGAGCGGAGAATATACGATCATGGTCACGATGACGCTGGGTGCCGTTGAATGTGACAAGGCTGATTTTGATAATGAAGAACTCATTATGGCCTGCAAAAAAACTGACGGGCATGATGATGTTATAAAACACAGGATAGATACTTATATTTCGGATGCCGATAACAGACTGTATTACGGTAAGGAACATGGAAGGAACAGGATCATTGCACACGATATCTCGTAGTAGTGTCAGATGATGACCGGTGACATACGATATTCATTCAGATGGCTTCCTGCAGCCTGCTCGTAGACGGAGGAACTGAAGATATCTTTTCTGAGCATGGGATTCATTTCAGCATCAGCCAGTTTAGTGATGATCGGTACTGTAGAGCATTTTTTGACGGTGCTGAGAATATCGGATGATCCTTTTCTGAAGCCCAGTATCCTGATATATTGAGGAGATGCGAAAGCGTCTTCTTTTTTTATGCCCAGAAGTATATGAAACAGACACCTGGATATTCTGGTGTAAGTCAGATTTTTTGATTTTAAGAGCATGGTAAATGAGGATATGGAATCAAATGAATGTAGGTTCTTTTTTATCTTGTTAGATAGCTCTTCATTGACATCCAGGTATGAAGTAAAACCGTTGGATGATTCGGTTATAAGTTTATAGAACAGCATATCAGAGAACATATCGGGATAAACCAAATTGGTATCGGATAGAATATTGCGGACATATTCCGGAATATAAGCAATATGATCGGTTCTGCTGTCCATAATGGAAGAACGTATTGCTTTGGCAGAAGCATATTCTGTGTGCGTGCCAAGATCCTCATCATTGTATGAAGAACCCAAACGGGGTATGGTACATGGCTTTATAGTGCTCCCTGTATGTTCGAGAGCCTTAAGATACTCTATCCCGAGTATATTATTAGGAGATAAGATCAATTCTTTACTCCCATCATCATCAGAATGCGATCTTCCCAATGATGCGGCAAATGACATTCCGCTTTTTATATCTTTTCTAATATCAGAACGCGCAACTGCTTTTTTTGACTGCTCTATTAATAAATCAATATTCCCGCATTCCGAACCAAAGCACAGACTGTCAACACATCCAAGTGAATTAAGAATACTGACAGCACCACGGGCAAATCCCTCGGCACTGGAAAGAGAATAAACAACAGGAAGTTCAATGACAAGATCTGCTCCGGATAACAGCGCCATTCTGGTACGCTCATATTTATTGCATATGGCAGGGGCGCCTCGCTGGACAAAATCACCGCTCATTATAACAATCCTGTGCTCACATCCGGATATCTGTGCCGCTTTATTAAGGTGGTGAACGTGTCCTTTATGCAATGGATTATATTCGGCTATAATACCACAGATCTTTGTGTATTTTCTTTGATACATATGCTGTGCCTTGTTGAAATGAACCTATTTTTTTTTTATAATTCTATCATATTGGTGTATATAATTGCACACCGGATGGGGTATATAGTCATTGAAAGGAGAAGGTATATGTCATACATTGATATGATAAAGGAAAAGGCCAGGATGGATAAAAAAACCATCGTATTGCCTGAAACTACGGATAAGAGAACTCTTATCGCCGCATCTCATATTCTGGAAGAGGGGATAGCAAACATTATAATGATCGGGGACGCCGAAAAGATAAATGACGGTGCCAACTGGCTGGAGATCGACCTTAACGGAGTTAAGATCGTTAATCCTCAGAAAACCGAGAAATATGAAGAATATGCAAATCTTTTATATGAAACCAGAAAGAACAAAGGAATGACCATAGAACAGGCCCGTCAGATACTTCTTTCCGATCCGCTGATGTTCGGTGTTATAATGGTTAAAGCCAATGATGCCGACGGAATGGTCGCGGGGGCATGTCATGCGACAGCCGACACTTTAAGACCTGCGCTCCAGGTATTAAAAACTGCTCCCGGTGTTAAACTGGTTTCCGGTTTCTTTCTGATGTGTATCCCTGACTGCGAGTATGGTGATAACGGAACATTTATTTTTGCAGACTGCGGACTTAATCAGGATCCTACTCCCGAGGAACTTGCCGCGATTGCTGATACTTCTGCCAAGAGTTTTAAACAGCTGGTCGGCTCTAAGCCCATAATAGCCATGCTTTCTCATTCGACCAAGGGTTCGGCCAAGCACCCGCTGGTAGATAAAATGGTTGAAGCGACCAGAATCGCCAAAGAGCAATATCCTTCATTGACGATCGACGGTGAACT
This sequence comes from Lachnospiraceae bacterium, assembly GCA_024681595.1. Lineage (GTDB taxonomy): Bacteria > Bacillota > Clostridia > Lachnospirales > Lachnospiraceae > JAILLW01. The sequence continues at coordinate 59,153 of JAILAN010000027.1, read as the reverse complement.
TCAGCCGGATGCTGCACTTGTTCCTCATATCGCCAAGACCAAAGCTCCCGGTTCAGATGTTGCCGGTCATGCCAACGTTCTTATTTTCCCTAATCTTGATTGCGGAAATATTTCATATAAACTGGTACAGAGACTGGGTAAAGCCGAAGCTTACGGACCGATGCTTCAGGGAATAGCCAAGCCGGTCAACGATCTTTCCCGCGGATGCTCATGGGAAGATATTGTAGGTGTTGTAGCATTGACGGCAGTCCAGGCTCAACTGACATAACAGGGGGTACATCATGAATATACTTGTAATCAACTGCGGAAGCTCATCATTAAAATTTCAACTGATAGAATCAGATTCCGGAAGGGTTTTAGGCAAAGGCCTGTGTGACAGGATCGGAATTGACGGCAGCTTTATCTCATTTGCCAAAGGTGAAGGTGATAAGATCAAAAAAGAAGCTTCGATCAATGATCATTCTGATGCCATAAAACTGGTCATTAAGACTTTGACCGATCCCGTAAACGGTGTGATCTCTTCACTGGATGAGATAGGAGCGGTCGGACACAGAGTTGTACACGGCGGTGAAAAGTTTAAAGCAGCCACACTTGTAAATGATGAGGTTTTAAAAGCGATCGAAGAGTGCAATGAACTGGCTCCTTTACACAATCCCGCCAATCTTATCGGTGTTAAAGCATGCATGGAACTGATGCCAAATGTTCCTATGAGTGTAGTGTTTGATACGGCTTTTCATCAGACAATGCCCGAGGAGGCTTATCTTTATGGTATTCCGTATGAGTACTACAGAAGATACAAGATCCGCCGCTATGGATTCCATGGTACGAGCCATGATTATGTATCGCATGTGTGCGCTGAACTGATGACCAGAAAATATGATGAGCTTAAGATAATCGTATGTCACCTGGGCAATGGTGCATCGATAAGTGCCGTTAAAAACGGTAAATGTGTTGATACTTCCATGGGACTTACTCCACTGGAAGGACTGATAATGGGAACGCGTTCGGGTGATCTGGATCCGGCTATTCTTGAATTCATATGCAATAAAGAGAATATGACGGTAAGCCAGATGCTGAATATACTCAATAAAAAATCCGGAGTCTTTGGACTTTCAGATAATTTCTCATCAGACTTCAGGGATCTTGAGGACGGATATAACAAAAACGATGAGAACGCGATAAGAGCCGTTAATGCTTTCTGCTACCGGGTCATTAAATATATTGGAGCCTATGTGGCTGCAATGAACGGCGTTGATGCGATCTGCTTTACTGCAGGAATCGGCGAGAACACTTCATTTGTCAGAAAGATCATAGTTGATAATCTCGGATATTTGGGGATCAGACTAAATGAATCCGCTAATGCCCTGAGAGGCCAGAACATTCTCATTTCATCCGAGGATTCCGATGTCAAGGTTTATGTAATACCTACAAACGAAGAACTCGAAATAGCCCGTCAGACGTTGAAATTACTGAAATAAAGTCCTTGACAAAGTTTTAGTGTATCTTTATAATTCATAAGGTGCGCGAACTTAAGAGGATCAACCTGACTGAAGAGTTTTTATCCGAAGGCAGGGTACGGTTTGAAAAATCAGAATATCCGTTTGAAGAGTATTCGGGTGCAGATGGCTTATCTTATCCGATATCATCAAAAAGTGATATTGAATTAAAGATTTCAAACGTTAAAAAGGGACAGATACTTCTTGAAGGCTCGTTTAAGATCACATTGTTGATGCCATGTGACAGATGCCTTAAGGATGTTGAGGTACCGATTGATCTGGAGTTTCAAAAAGAATTTCTCGATGAAGAACATCAGGGATCAATGGACGACAAGGATGAGTTCTATGCTTTGGAGGGGTCCGATCTTAACGTGTTTGATTTCATCGATCAGGAGATTCTTCTAAATCTGCCTTCAAAGATACTTTGCAGTGATGAATGTAAAGGAATCTGCCCGATATGCGGAACTGACAGGAACCTGAATGAATGTAACTGTGACTCCTTTGTACCGGATCCCAGAATGGCAGGTATTATGGATATTTTCATGGCGAATAAGGAGGTGTAGAGATGTCGATCTGTCCTAAAAATAAATCTTCTAAAGGTAGAAGAGATAAGAGAAGAGCTAACTGGAAAATGAATCCTGTTAATCTTGTAAAGTGCAGCAAATGCGGTGCTTTGATGATGCCTCACAGAGTATGCAAGGCCTGTGGCGCATATAACAAGAAGGAAGTCATTTCCGTAGATTAAGTTTGCTTTTTTAAGCCTGAGGTTTTCCTCAGGCTTTTTTATTGTTCCGAAATAAATAGAATCCTTGATTTTTAATTACACCTTTAGTATAGTTAATAAGAATATAGAAAGGCTCTTTATGAACAGTTACATTAATGTTGCCCTTGATGGCATGGGCGGTGATAATGCTCCTTTGGAGATCGTTAAAGGTGCTGTAGAAGCAGTTAATGAATCCAAGGAGATAAAGGTATTCATCACCGGCTACCAAGACGATATTGAGAGGGAACTTGGCAAATACGAATATAATAAAGAACAGATCGAAGTTGTTCCGACCAGTGAGGTTATAGAGAATGCCGAGCCACCTGTCATGGCAATACGCAGAAAAAAGGATTCATCGCTTGTCAAGGCTCTTAACCTCGTTAAGGACGGTACCTGCGACGGCTATGTATCTGCAGGTAGCACCGGAGCCACATTGGTTGGTGGACAGGTTATTGTAGGCAGACTGCCCGGAGTTGACAGATCACCGCTTGCTCCGCTTATTCCCACAGCTAACGGTTTTACGCTTCTTATTGATTGCGGTGCCAATGTTGATGCCCGCGCAAATCATCTGCTGCAGTTTGCCAAGATGGGTTCTGTTTATATGGAATCTATAATGGGTGTTAAGAATCCCAAAGTTGGTATCGTTAACATAGGAGCTGAGGAAGAAAAGGGCAATGCCCTGGTCAAGGAAGCATTCCCTTTGCTGAAAAACTGTCCGGATATACATTTCATAGGATCGGTTGAAGCAAGAGATATACCTATGGGTGTAGCTGATGTTGTAGTATGCGAAGCGTTCACCGGTAATGTGATCCTAAAGACGTATGAAGGTGTCGGCTCTGTTCTGATCAGCAAGGTAAAAGAAAGCTTTATGTCTTCGTTAAAGACTAAGATCGGAGCTCTTCTTGTTAAGGATGCCCTCAAGGATACTCTAAAGACATTTTCGACCGACGAATATGGTGGAGCACCTATGCTTGGCCTCAATGGTCTGGTTGTCAAGACGCATGGCAGTTCCAGATCCAAGGAGATCAAAAACTCGATACTTCAATGTATTGCTTTTTCACAGCAGCATATAAACGACAAGATCAAAGATAAAATTTCAATCTAAATTAAGGAGAGGAATCAGATATGGAATTTGAAAAACTTAAGAAAATAATAGCGGACGTTTTGAATGTCGATCCTGAGGAGATCACAATGGAGACCACATTCCTCGACGACCTGGGGGCCGATTCACTGGACGTTTTTCAGATAATAATGGGGATCGAGGAGGAGTTCGATATAGAAGTTCCTGCCGAGGAAGCTGAAAAGATAACTACCGTTGAAGAAGCGGTCAATCTGATCAAGAATGCTGTTAATTAATAAAGGCCCCTAGGGGCTTTTGTTATGTATGATATACACTATGAACAAAGATTTGGATCTGGGCATACTTGAAAATGCTCTCGGCTATTCGTTTAAAGACAGATCACTGTTAAAACTGGCCCTGACGCACAGCTCTTATGCCAATGAACTTAAACTGAACAAATACGGAAATTATGAGCGACTGGAATTCCTGGGAGATGCTGTCCTGGAACTGACTACTTCATGGTTCTTTTATCTGGAGTATCCAAACAAGAATGAAGGCGAACTTACCCGAATGAGATCTTCAATGGTGTGTGAGATGGCTCTGGCATACTGCGCCAGACTTATTGACCTTCCGAAATTTATTTTGCTTGGCAAGGGAGAGGAAGTGACCGGAGGCCGCCAAAGAGACTCCATTATTTCCGATGTATATGAAGCAGTGATCGGTGCGATCTATCTTGACGGCGGATTTGAGGAAGCAAACAGATTTGTTCGTAAACATGTTCTGACAGACCTGGAAAACAAACAGCTCTTTTATGATGCAAAAACGATACTTCAGGAATATGTACAGAAAAAAGGTCAGACTCTTCGATATGAACTGATATCGGAGACCGGGCCGGATCATGATAAATCATTTGAAGTGGCTGCCTATATTGATGATATTCTTCGTTCAAAGGGAAAAGGCAAATCAAAAAAATCCGCAGAACAACAATCTGCTTATGCGGTTCTGCTTGAAATGAAAAAAACAGAAAAGTAAGGTAATCTATGTATTTAAAGTCGATTGAGATCCACGGATTTAAATCATTTGCAAATAAAATAGTATTTAAGTTTCATAATGGGATCACCGGAATAGTCGGACCAAACGGTTCAGGCAAGTCAAATGTTGCCGATGCAGTCAGATGGGTTTTGGGAGAACAGAGGATCAAACAGTTAAGAGGCGCATCCATGCAGGATGTTATCTTTTCCGGAACCGAGATGCGCAAACCGCAGGGCTATGCCTATGTTGCCATAACTCTGGACAATTCCGATCATCAGCTCCCTACTGATTTTGATGAGATAACCGTAGCAAGGAGAATATATCGTTCCGGTGAGAGTGAGTATCTTCTTAACGGAACACCATGCAGGCTCAAAGACGTGAATGAGCTTTTTTATGATACAGGTATCGGTAAAGAGGGCTACTCAATAATAGGACAGGGACAGATCGACAAGATACTGTCCGGCAAACCTGAAGAAAGAAGAGAACTCTTTGATGAAGCAGCGGGAATTGTTAAATTCAAAAAAAGGAAGGCCGCTGCAGTCAAAAAACTCGAAGACGAGCAGAATAATCTGATAAGGGTAAACGATATTTTATCCGAACTCGAAAGACAGGTCGGACCGCTTGAAAAGCAGTCTGAAAAAGCAAAGATTTACTTAAAGAAAAAAGAAGAATTAAAGACTGTAGATGTCAACATGTTTCTTTTGGAGAATGAATCATTGGAACAGTCTTTGCAAAAGGCAGGTGAGAACCTGACTATTGCTTCGCGTGATCTGGATTCCGTTAAACTCCAATATGAATCTACTAGAGAAGAATACGATCGTATACAGACGCAGATTGAAGAACTGTCTAAAAATATAGATGATGAGAAGTCTTCTTTGTCAGAAACAGGCTTACTAAGGGGCAAACTTGAAGGTCAGATAAATGTCTTAAAGGAACAGATCAGATCTGCCAAAACAAATGAAGAACACTTCCTTAACCGTAAAAACGCTATCGAAGATCAAATCAAAGAACGAACGGAAGAAAAAGAAGACATATTAAAAGACAAGAGTGTTGTTGATGATGAACTTAAAAAGATCGAACACTCAAGGGATGAAGCAAAGTCTGTACTTACTGAAGTTCAGAATAAGATCGAAGAATTAAATAATAACATTGAAAGTGGCAAGAACACTATAATTGACACGCTTAATAATCGCGCTACCATAAAGTCCAAGCTTTCAAGACTGGATTCCATGACAGAATCCATAAATATCAGAAAATCCGAACTGACTTCCAGAATCCTCAAGGTCAGATCAGACGAGGCACAGCAGGCCGAGACTATCAAAAATCTGGAAGAAGAATTCAACAGGATATCAGCCAATATTGATGAACTGAATAATCTTCAGGAAAAGAAAGAAGAGGATCTGTCCCTGGCCAGGGAAGAATTATCCAAAAAAGACGAAGAATTACGCGATACCCAGGTAAAATATCATCAGGACAAATCAAAACTGGAAGCACTGTCCAATATTACTGAAAGATATGAAGGATATGGCGGCTCGGTTAAAGCCGTTATGGAGAAAAAGGATGAAGAAAAGGGTATTATCGGAGTCGTTGCGGATATCATTAAGGTAGACCCCAAGTATGAGGTTGCGATCGAGACGGCTCTTGGGGGAAATATTCAGAACATAGTAACTGATGATGAGAATACAGCCAAAAAGATGATAGCTTTTTTAAAGTCTCACAAAGCGGGACGAGCAACATTCCTTCCTCTTGATTCGCTTAATAATCCCCAGGAATTTAAGAATCCCGAATCATTGAATGAAAAAGGCGCTATCGGCATGGCTGATGAACTGGTCAATACCGACAAAAAATACAGGAATGTTGCCAAGGCAATGCTGGGAAGGATCGTTGTAGTTGATAACGTCGACAATGCTCTTAAGATAGCAAGGAAATATGATTACGGCATCAGAATGGTCACTTTGGAAGGTGAACTTCTGGTTCCCGGCGGCGCGATATCCGGCGGTACATTTAAAAACAGTTCTAACCTTTTAAGCCGAAGACGCGAAATGGATGAACTGGAAAAGAAAGTCAAAGAATATGTTGTTCTCATAGACAAGATATTACAGGACATCGAAGATACCAAAAAGAAAAGGAACCGAATAAGGCTCGAGATAGAAGAAGTCAAAGCTGATATCCAAAAGAAATTCATTGAGCAGAATACTGCAAGACTCAATGTCCTTAAAGCAGAAGAACGCAAAAACGAGGCTTCTGAAGGGTCGCTTGAACTTGCTAATGAAGAAAAAGAGATAGAGACACAGATCAAGGAGATCGCTCAAAGCAAAGAGGAGATAGACTCTGAACTTGTCAAGAGCAATGAACTTGAGAAAAATGTCGAAAAGCAGATAGAAGAATTTCAGAAAGAGCTTGATAAAAAACGGGAAGAGGAAACAGAGCATCTGTCCAAAGTATCCGAATGGGAAGTCGAGGTCTCAAAGATCCTCCAACAGACCGGATTCCATCAGCAGAATCTGGACAGGATCAATTCAGAGATAGAAAGACTGGACGATGAACTTAAAGAGATCGTTGAAGGAATAAAAACCTCTACTTCTGATATCGAGAATAAAGAAAATGATATTAAGGAAATTGAACAGACAATAAAAGCATCCTTTGATACACAGACCGATACGGAAAAGAAACTCTCCGGTGATATCGAGAAGAAGGAAGAACTGTCTGAGAAGCAAAAGACATTTTTTGAAGATCGTGAAAAACTATCTGAAAAAATGAGCAGTCTGGACAAGGAAGTCTACAGACTTAACGATCAGAAGACCCGCCTCGAGGAACGCATCAGTGCCCAGATCAGTTATATGTGGGAAGAGTATGAGATCACTCTGACTGACGCTGCGTCATTAAAAGATGACGAAATGAACGATCTTAATGCCATGAAGAGACGATCAAATTCTCTTAAAGCCGAGCTTAAGGGACTTGGAGATGTAAATGTTAACGCCATAGAAGATTACAGGACTTTGATGGAGCGATACACATTCCTTAAAACTCAGCATGATGATCTGATCGAGGCAGCCAAAACACTTGAAGGTATAATCACCGAGCTGGATACAGCGATGCGTAAGCAGTTCGCGGAGAAATTCAAGGATATCGATAAAGAGTTTGACAAGGTATTTAAAGAACTGTTTGGTGGTGGAACCGGTTCGCTCGAGCTCATAGAGGATGAAGATATTCTCGAAGCGGGAATACGGATCGTAGCCCAGCCACCGGGCAAAAAACTGCAGAATATGATGCAGTTATCCGGAGGCGAGAAAGCGCTGACAGCGATATCACTGTTATTTGCGATCCAGAATCTTAAGCCGTCACCGTTCTGCCTGCTTGATGAGATTGAAGCGGCGCTTGATGAAAGTAATGTCAGCAGATTTGCCTCTTACCTGCACAAACTGACTAAAAATACTCAGTTTATAGTTATCACACACAGACGTGGCACTATGGAAAAAGCTGACAGATTATATGGTATAACCATGCAGGAGAAAGGTGTTTCTGCACTTGTTTCCGTTAATCTCATTGATGAGGAGCTGGATGACTAATGGCTGGATTTTTTTCAAAGATATTCGGCGGACTCAGTAAGATCGACGAAGATTTCTACGAAGAGATTTTTGAAAAGCTCGTAATGGGTGATGTCGGCGTACGAACATCCGAGGAGATCGTAGAAAAGCTGAAGGAACTGGTTCGTGAAAACCATATTAAGGAGCCGGAAAGCTGCCGGGAATATCTGAAGGATCTAATCAAAAACGAAATGAAGCTTGATGAAGATGCATATGCTTTTGAAAAGGAAAGAAGCGTTATCTTCATTATCGGTATTAACGGTGTCGGTAAGACGACTTCGATCGGTAAACTGGCTTCAATGTTTAAAAATGAAGGCAAGAGAGTACTTCTTTCAGCTGCTGATACATTTCGTGCTGCAGCAGCCGAACAGTTAAATGAATGGGCACTAAGAGCCGGCGTGGAAATTGTATCCGGCAAAGAGGGCCAGGATCCCTCGAGCGTTCTTTTTGATTCCATACAGTCGGCCAAAGCCAAGCAGGTTGATGTATTGCTGGTCGATACGGCCGGCAGGCTTCATAATAAAAAGAACCTGATGGATGAACTGGAGAAGATGAACAGGCTCATCAATTCGTATTATCCTCTGGTTCACAGAGAAAATCTGGTCGTTTTGGACGGCACCACCGGACAGAATGCACTTAATCAGGCCAGAGAGTTTTCGGAAGTGACAAAACCTACCGGGATAATAATGACCAAGATGGATGGTACAGCAAAAGGAGGAATAGCTGTGGCTATCCAGTCCGAGCTGAAGATCCCGGTTAAATACATTGGTGTCGGTGAGAAGATCGATGATCTAAGACGATTCGATGCCGGAGAATATGTTGACAGCCTTTTTGATTAATGAGGAACACAAATGAAAAAAATGCTAACTCTCGAGGCTTTTGAGGAAGCCTCTGAACAGGTTCGTAAAGTAGCCTTTGAAACCAAACTGATCTATTCGGATTTTTATTCCAAATCAACAGGAAATAAAGTATATTTTAAACCTGAAAACATGCAGCTCACCGGAGCCTATAAGCTAAGAGGAGCATATTACAAGATAAGCACTTTGACGCCCGAAGACAGACAGAAAGGTCTTATAACCGCATCGGCCGGAAATCATGCACAGGGTGTAGCATATGCGGCCAAAGAATTTGGAGCCAAGGCTGTTATAGTCATGCCGACTACAACTCCGCTTATCAAGGTCAACAGGACTAAGAGTTACGGGGCTGAAGTGATCCTGTACGGGGATGTTTACGATGATTCATGCAAAAAGGCTCTTGAACTGGCTGATGAAAAAGGATATACATTTATCCATCCCTTCGATGACCCGGCTGTAGCGACCGGCCAGGGCACTATTGCAATGGAAATAATCAAGGAACTTCCCCTGGTTGATTATATCCTGGTTCCTGTAGGCGGCGGCGGACTTGCGACAGGAGTTTCAACTCTGGCCAAACTGCTCAATCCCAATATTAAGGTCATCGGAGTTGAACCTGAGCACGCTAATTGTCTTCAGGAATCGCTTAATGCCGGTCATGTCATAGAGCTACCCTCGGTAAGCACTATAGCAGACGGTACGGCGGTCAAAAAACCGGGCGAAAAGATATTCCCTTATCTTAAGGAGAATCTTGATGATATCATAACAGTTGCTGATGAGGAACTGGTTGTTGCTTTTCTTGATATGGTTGAAAGTCATAAGATGGTCGTTGAGAATTCCGGGCTTCTTACTGTGGCAGCTCTTAAAAAACTCGATGTTAAAGGCAAGAAGATCGTTTCTATCCTCAGCGGCGGAAACATGGATGTCATTACCATGTCGTCTGTTGTTCAGCAGGGACTCATATTCAGAGACAGGATATTTACTGTTTCCGTACTGCTTCCCGACAAACCCGGAATGCTCTCGAAAGTATCCCAAGTTATAGCGACACTTAACGGTAATGTTATAAAACTTGAACATAACCAGTTCGTATCCATTAACAGAAGTGCTGCCGTTGAACTTCGGATCACACTGGAGGCATTCGGAACGGATCATAAGAACCAGATAATCAGCAAGCTTGAAGAGGAAGGTTATAAACCTAAGATCGTAAGGACCAATATCTGATCATGTCTAATCCAAAGAGAAAGAGAAAATCAGCTTTATATGCAAATATAATATTCAGTCTGATAGCTTTGACATCACTGGGTATTACGATAGTCTGCCTTCTGATAAACCATTCGATACGTGAAGACCTGGAGAATTCAAATGAAGTCAACAGATCCTTAAGCGACTATGCCGATACCCATATTTATACACAATCCGATCTTGACAGTGCGGTAACATCTGCCAAAGAGGAGTTTAAAGAAGAAGAAAAAAATATGCTTCTGTCAGAAATGAAGGATCGTCTTTCTTCCGGAGACTCCGCTTATGCGCTTTTCAGGGATATCTTTCCGGATGACCTTATCGTATATGTTGATAATTCTTATGTTTTTTATCCAATATCCGATAATTATGCCCATAATGATTATGTTTCCGATAATTTCATCAAAGATGAGACCACGGATGAGATAACATATACCGACGGAAACGGAAACGTGATCTCCGCTAAAGGTATCGATGTATCCAGACATAACGGAACGATCGACTGGAAAAAGGTCAAGGATGAAGGCATAGAATTTGCCTTTATCAGAGTAGGATACAGAGGATCATCAAACGGAGGACTGGTATTGGACGAACTGTTTGAGGAGAATATCAAGGGCGCTATTGATAATGGAATAGATGTCGGTGTTTATTTCTTTACCCAGGCGATAACCGTGGAGGAGGCCGTTGAAGAGGCTGACTTTGTTCTGGATGCGATAGAACCATATAACCTTAAATATCCTGTTGTTTGGGACATTGAAGCGTTGGAAGGCAGAGCCGAAGATCTCGATGCAAAAACCAGAACCGACTGCGCCATAGCATTTTTTGACAGGATAGAAGGCGCCGGTTATAAACCAATGCTGTACGGGAATCTGATGAGTATGCTTTATCTACTCGAGACGGACAGGATCGAAGGGTATGACAAGTGGTTTGCATATTATCATTTCCCGGATTATTATCCGTATGAGTATTCGATCTGGCAATACAGCAGTAAAGGTAAAGTGCCGGGGATCGAAGGGGATGTTGACCTTAATATATGCATGAAAAAATACTGATCATCATCTTGACGTGTCAAGTAAAAATGCTTGACACGTGTTTTTTTATGTTGTAATATGATTTGCGGCTATGGAAGATATTATCAAACTCGGCAAGCTTTATGATTTCTACGGAGAACTCCTTACGGATCATCAAAAAGAGATCTACGAGGATCTGGTTTATAATGACCTGTCGGTTTCCGAGATAGCACAGGATCACGGCATTTCCCGTCAGGGTGCACATGATTTGATAAAGCGAATCAATAATATTCTTGGCAATTACGAAGAAAAACTCGGCCTTGTGTCCAGGTTTGACAGGATAAAACAACAGGTCGAATGCAATGATAAACTGACAAAAGAAGAAAAAGAACTGATCTTAGGACAGTTATAGGATATATTTATGGCCTTTGAGTCACTTACCGATAAACTGCAGAATGCTTTTAAGAAACTCAGATCAAAAGGACTTCTGACACAGGAGGATGTCAAGACTGCCCTTAAAGAAGTCAAGATGGCTTTACTTGAAGCGGATGTTAACTTCAAGGTGGTCAAGCAGTTTGTATCAGGTGTCGAAGAACGCGCTGTCGGAAGTGATGTTTTAAACGGTCTTAATCCGGGCCAGATGGTCGTTAAGATAGTTAATGATGAACTGGTATCATTGATGGGACCGGAAAATGCCGAGATCGAATTCCAGCCTGGCAAGGCTGCTACCGTCATAATGATGTGCGGTCTTCAGGGCGCCGGTAAAACAACAGCTACGGCCAAACTTGCCGGAAGGCTGCTTACGAAGGGCAAAAGACCGCTGCTTGTTGCGTGTGATATATACAGACCCGGAGCTATCAAACAGTTGCAGATCAATGGACAGAAGGTCGGTGTTCCCGTTTTTGAGATGGGAGATTCCAATTCGCCTGTTGATATTGCCAAAGCGGCTATAGAGCATGCCAGAAAAAATGATAATAATGTAGTGATACTTGATACTGCAGGACGTCTTCATATCGATGATGAGATGATGGAGGAACTCGTCAACATTAAGAAGAATGTTGAGGTTCATCAGACCATACTGGTTGTTGATGCAATGACAGGTCAGGACGCTGTTACTGTGGCAGGGGATTTCAACGAACGCATAGGCATTGACGGTGTCATTCTTTCAAAGATGGACGGTGATGCCAGAGGCGGTGCAGCTCTGTCAGTCAAAGCCGTGACTCAAAAACCGATATTCTACGTCGGAATGGGAGAAAAGCTTACAGATCTTGAACCTTTTTATCCCGACAGAATGGCTAACCGTATCCTGGGAATGGGGGATGTACTCAGCCTTATAGAAAAAGCTGAGGAATCTATTGATATTGATGAAGAAACCTCAAAGGATATGGCTTCGCGCCTTAAAAAGGGAAAGTTTGACTATAATGATTACCTTGAGAGCATGAAACAGATGAAAAATCTGGGCGGTCTGTCTTCGATCCTTGGAATGCTTCCCGGGATGGGACTTAAAACCAAGGATATTGAAGGTGCCATTGACGAAGATGATCTTAAGAGAAATGAAGCGATCATCCTCAGTATGACAAAGGAAGAAAGAGCCAATCCCAAGATCATGTCTCTTCCAAGAAAAGGCAGGATCGCCAAAGGCGCCGGTGTTGATATAGCCGTCGTAAACAGGTTTGTCAAACAGTTTGAACAGACTCAGAAGATGATGAAACAGATGCCCGGAATGCTCGGTGGAAAAAAGGGTAAAGGAATGTTCGGCGGACTCGGCGGAATGAGATTTCCTTTCTGAATGATTTCGTAAATTCGCACGTTAAGTGGATTTAAATATATTTTATATAATTGGAGGAAAACAAAAATGGCAGTAAAGATCAGATTAAGAAGAATGGGTCAGAAGAAAGCTCCTTTCTACAGGATAGTAGTTGCTGATTCCCGTTCTCCCAGAGACGGAAGATTTATTGAGGAGATCGGAACATACGATCCCAATACAGATCCCAGCACATTTAAAGTTGATGAGGAACTGGCTAAAAAGTGGCTCTCAAACGGTGCACAGCCTACAGATGTTGTTGCTAAACTGTTTAAGCTTGCTGGAATAGAAAAGTAATCTTTTTATCTGGAGGATAAGAAAAATGAAAGAATTAGTTGAAGTTATAGCTAAGGCTCTCGTTGAACATCCGGATGAAGTTACTGTTTCAGAAAAAGAAGACGGAAAACATGTTGTTATCGAACTTCATGTTGCTGAATCCGATATGGGAAAAGTTATCGGCAAACAGGGCAGGATCGCCAAAGCGATACGTTCCGTTGTAAAAGCAGCTTCATCGAAGGACAATAAGAGAGTTGATGTAGAGATCATCTGATCATCCGGCCTCCGGGTTTTCCGGAGGCTTGTATTTTAAGATTATGAAAATAATAAGTGATGACGATCTGTTTCAGATCGGTATAATAACGACCACTCACGGAATAAAGGGTGAAGTCAAGGTATACCCGACAACTGACGATGTTAACAGGTTTAAGAAACTGTCAAAAGTGATCATCCGCACAGACAGGGAATCTTTTGAACTGGAGGTATCGCAGGTTAAGTTCTTCAAACAGATGGTCATATTAAAGTTTAAAGAGTATAGCAGTATCAATGACGTTGAAGGATTAAAAAACGCATCGATAATGGTTACGCGAAAAGATGCCGTGGATCTTGATGAAAACGAATTTTTCATTTCAGACCTTATCGGACTTAGGGCAGTATCCTCAGACGGTATCTATAAGGGCGAGATCACCGATGTATTGAGCGGCAACGCCAATGATGTTTATGAAGTTACGCTTGTTGATCAAAGAAAAGTCCTGCTTCCGGCTATAAAAGAATGCATAAACAGGATCGATCTTCAAAACGGGACAGTAGATTTTACGATGCTTGACGGATTGCTTTAGGATAATGATCATGAAATTCGATGTTTTGACTTTATTTCCCGAGCAGATATCCGATTTTTTTAATACCAGCATCACCGGACGGGCCTGCAGGGAAGGTTTGATCGAACTTAATACTGTTAATATCCGTGACTTTTCAAAGGACGCTCATAACAGCGTAGATGATTATCCGTATGGTGGAGGTGCCGGAATGCTGATGATGCCGGGACCTGTATACGATGCATATTCGAGCCTGAGGACTCCTTTAAATACCCGGGTAATATATGTTACACCTGCAGGAAAAACATTTGACCAGAGCTATGCGCGAGAACTTTCGCAAGAGGAGGAACTGGTCATTTTATGCGGACACTATGAAGGTATAGATGAAAGAGTTCTTAATAAGATCGTTACCGACAGGATTTCTATCGGAGATTTTGTTCTGACCGGAGGAGAACTTCCTGCTCTGTGTATAATGGATTGCATTTCAAGGCTGATACCGGGCGTTTTGGGCAATTCACAATCCGGCATATCGGAGAGCTTCAGTGAGGATCTTATCGAATATCCTCAGTATACCAGGCCCGAGGAATGGATGGGTGATAAGGTTCCTTCTATCCTGTTATCGGGTGATCATGCAAAGGTTGATGAATGGCGTTTAGAGCAATCAATAGAAAGAACAAGAACAATAAGGCCTGATCTTTACGATAAATGGGCTTCATCTCATGAGGAATATTTTATCAGATTAGAGAAAAAAGCCCGAAAGGAAGCAGAAAAAGAACGAAAAAGATTAAAAAAACTTGCAAATGATAAAGACATATGATAATTTATTAATGTTGTCTAAAAACGTGATGGTCCTCTGGTATTTATATACGTATGAACATCTTAAGTTTAAAGGATAAAGGAGAAAAAAGATGAGTGATATTATCAGAGAGATCGAAAACGAAGCATTAAAAGAAATCAATGAATTCAATGTTGGTGATACCGTTAAGGTACATGGCAAGATCAAGGAAGGTAACCGCGAGAGAATACAGATCTATGAAGGAACTGTTATAAAGATCCAGGGAACCGGTGCCAGACAGACATTTACAGTCAGAAAGACATCAAACGGTGTCGGCGTTGAAAAGACATGGCCCTTGTATTCTCCCCTTGTTGAGAAGGTCGAAGTGGTTAGAAAAGGTAAAGTCCGTCGTGCTAAGCTTTTCTATCTCAGAGATCGTGTCGGCAAGGCTGCAAAGGTAAAAGAGGTTGTAAGATAATCTCGTATGATTTGAATGATCTGTTAAATCGAGTGGGTTTCCCACTCGATTTTTTTGTTGCTGTATGCTAAAATATATTGATTTGAAAATATGGAGTAAGCAATGAAAAACAGGTATAAGGGGCTTAGTTTTGCCGAAAAGAAAAAGATAGTATCGGGTGAGATTATAAGAGAGATCCTGGTAACTGTATTTTATTGTTTTGTGGCCGTTCTTATTGCCGTCGTTTTAGTTGCTGCATATGGGATGAAAACAACAGTTATCGGTTCTTCGATGACTCCCGGTCTTGTTAATAACCAGACTGTCTTGATCAACAGATTTGCATACAGGCTTCTTTCTCCCAAGAGAGGGGATGTTGTTTGTTTTTATCCCAAAGGAAACGAAAATTCCCATATTTATGTTAAACGAGTTGTGGGTCTCCCCGGAGAAGTAATCCAGATAATGGACGGATATATTTATATTGACGGAGTCAGATATAACGAAGAAGAAAACTTTGATATCATAGCAGACCCCGGTGATGCTTCCTCTCAGTTCCTGCTTGGAAACGATGAGTATTTTGTTCTCGGTGACAACCGAAATAATTCGGAGGATTCCCGGAACGGTAATATCGGAGCTGTTAAAAAAGATACTATAATTGGCAAAGTCTGGTTCAGACATTCAAGAGGCGAATCAATGTTTGGATTCGTAAAATAGGAAGATCATGGCATATCAGTATTTTCCGGGTCATATGACAAAAGCCATACGCAGTATGGAAAATGACATAAAGTTGATTGACCTTGTTATAGAACTTTTGGATGCAAGAGCTCCTATGAGCTCCAAAAATCCCAATATAGATACTCTGGCTAAAGGCAAACTAAGACTCATTGTTCTTAATAAAGCCGATCTGTCTGATCCTCAGGCAAACGATCAGTGGAAATCTTATTATTCTTCACTTGGATTTAAGGTTCTCGAAGCTGTTTCAAGGGATAAAAAAACACTTAAGAATTTTGATCGTGTTATAACCGAAATCTGTTCTGATAAGATTCAACGGGACAAAAAGAGAGGGATCATGCAACGGCCTGTCAGGGTTATGGTGGCCGGAATCCCCAACGTCGGAAAATCCACATTCATAAATACGGTATCGGGGCGTTCCGGAGCCAAGACAGGGAACAAACCCGGAGTAACGCGCGGAAAACAATGGATATCTCTTGGCAAAAGCGCTGATCTTCTTGATACTCCCGGAATTTTGTGGCCTAAATTCGAGGATGAATCTGTTGGTTTTAAACTTGCGATACTTGGTACGATCAATGATGATATCATTGACATGGAACAACTGTGTCTTGATACTATAGATATATTCAAAAGGGATTATCCCGGCCTGCTTATCGGACGTTTTGGACAGGACCTTGATCTGTCAAAAAGTTCTGCTGATATATTATCTGATATGTCGATCATCAGAAATATCAAAAAAAAAGGAAATGAACCTGATACGGGACGAATGGCTTTGATCTTTATGGATGAGATACGAAGCGGGCGTATCGGGAGGTTCAGCCTTGAAAGACCATAGGTGTAATAATGAATAAAAGAGTTAAGGATCTGCTGTTGACAAGTATATATCTGCTTCTTGTTCTTGTTGGAGTTTTTCTGGTCGTAACATATGTCGGCCAGAGGGTTGCGGTAATAGGTTCGTCCATGTCCCCGACGCTTACTGACAAGGATAATCTTCTCGTTGATAAACTGTCTTACCGTCTTCATGATCCTGAGCGGTTTGATATTGTTGTTTTTCCCTATAAATATGAGGCAAACACATTTTTCATCAAACGTGTCATAGGTCTTCCCGGTGAAACCGTTTATATCGACGAAGAAGGGAATATCTACATAGATGGTGAGATACTTGAAGAAGGTTATGGTAATGAACCGATAAAGGACCCTGGACTTGCATATGAACCTATAAAATTAGGGAACAACGAATATTTCGTGATGGGAGATAATCGTAATAATTCCATGGATTCCAGAGATCCGAATGTCGGTAATCTCAAGCGGAGTGTTATCATAGGAAAGGCGTTTATGAGAGTCTTTCCGTTTGCTAAGATGGGAGTGATCAAACATCAGTAGTATGAATGAGAAAAGTGTTTCAGCCATAAGATCGGAATTCAAGGCAGCATCATATGATGAGCTGCCTGATTTAATATCGGAATATTCATCTGATGAACGTAGTCAGGTCATGGAACTTGTAAAAAAGGCCGGACGCAGGATCTCAGACCTTGAAAAGGAAGTTGCCAGGATTGAGATCATGAAGGAATATGAAAAAAAGTATTCCGAATTTGAATTCATTTGTGGAATTGATGAAGTAGGGCGTGGACCCCTGGCCGGGCCTGTTGTAGCCGGAGCCGTTATTCTCCCCAAAGATTGTGACATATTGTATCTAAATGATTCCAAGCAATTGACCGAAAAAAAAAGAGAAGAGCTTTATGATAAGATCATGGAAAAAGCCGTCGGGGTTGGCTTGGGCTATAACAGTCCTGAAAGGATAGATACCGTTAATATCCTAAACGCTACATATGAGGCAATGCGTGAAGCGGTATCAAAACTGCCCGTAAAACCGGATATTTTACTTAATGATGCAGTTACCATTCCGGGGATAGACATACGTCAGATACCAATTATTAAAGGAGATGCCAAGAGCATATCCATAGCTGCCGCCAGTATAGTTGCCAAGGTGACCAGAGACCGTCTCATGGTCGAATATGATGAGATATATCCTGAATACGGTTTTTCATCTAACAAAGGATATGGAAGCGCGATGCATATTGCAGCATTAAAAAAATATGGTCCTACGCCTATACACAGGAGAAGTTTTATCGGGAATTTTGTATGAATATAGGATCGATCTTCAATCAGGTCAACAATGCGATCAATAATTTAACTCAAAACTCAGGCGAAACGGTTCAGAATCTAAATGAACTGACATCGTCTATTCAACGCGGCATGGATATATTGAGTTCACTTCCTCCGGGAAGCAGCCTGTCGGGTACTGTCGCAGGGTTCAATGAAGGGAATCTCATACTTCAACTGTCTGAAGGAAATATGATTCAGGCCAGACTGGAGGGAATGAGTCAGCCTCTTATCGGACAGAATCTCAGTTTTATGGTCAAAGGAAATTCAGAAGGAAATATCACTCTTTCTCCTTTGTTCGCCAATATGAATCCCAGTTCAACAATTTCAAATGCATTAAATGCTGCCGGAATTCCAGACAATCCGCAGACGCAGTATGTTGTCAGGTCAATGATGGAAGAAGGCCTTAGCGTTGACAAAGATTCACTACTGGATATGGTAAAGACAGTCAATGAATATCCGTCCTTTGACCCCAAAGACATAGCTGTTCTTCAAAGACTAAATATACCGGTAAACGAAGAAATGCTGTCGCAGTTTGAAAATTATAAAAATTATGAGCATACAATCAGTAATTCTCTTACCGATATAGCTGAAACATTTACCGAAAGCTCTCTTATGCTGCTTGAGGGTGAAGATGCAGCCAAAGCGCTGGAATTTATCAAACAGACACTGGACATATTGATCCCTGAAAAGGACAGTTTAACTGAAGATGTCATATCGGGGACAGATCATGAAAACAGTATCATTGCCGGATCCAATGATCCTTCGGCTGAAAATGGCATAAATGATCTTAAAACCGGTGAGCAGGAGATGACCGAAAAGACCATTTTGGCGAAGGGTGATACTATTACTGCAGATAAGGAGGGATCTCAAACCATATCTTCAGATGAAAAATCATCCCCGGAAAAAGCTGATATGGGCCGGAATCTGACGGATCTTAATAGCATTAAGGATTCTGTTTCTGATCCCATACGTGTACTTGATAACAGGCTTAAAGAACTGATGGAGAAAGATCCTGCTGAACTTAAAGACAAGGACATTAAGTCCGTTTCTGATCTGATAAAAAGTGAAGGATTCATTAAGGCTCTAAAAAACGAAGTGTCAAAGCAATGGATGTTAAAACCCGAGGATGTAGCCAAAGAAGGAAGCGTCAGAGAACTGTATGATAGACTGAATTCCCAGATCAAGACCCTTACGGATTCACTTCAGTCCGAGAACAGACCGAATACTCCTCTGGCACAGGCTGCAGGCAATCTGTCCGGAAATATAAATTTCATGAACGAACTGAATCAGACATTCAACTACGTTCAGATACCACTCAAATTCGATGATCAGAATAAGACAGGGGAACTATACGTATATACCAACAAAAGATCACTGGCCGATAATGACGGTACAGTATCGGCTCTTCTTCATCTTGATATGGATAATCTGGGACCTGTTGATGTACATGTTGTACTAAATGAATCAAACAACGTAAAGACCAGATTCATGTTGAAGGATGATTCAGCGTTGGACCTGATTGCTGAGAATATTGAGATCCTGAACAGTCGGTTGTCCAAAAGAGGATATAACATGAATGCTGAATTTATAAATAACGATGACCCCAAAACGGTATTTGAAAAGATGCTGGATGAAGATAATGGTGTACCGATTCTCTCAAACAGTTCATTTGATGCCAGAGCCTGATGATGAAAGATGAAAAGAAAAAAATAAAAACAGCTGTTGCGCTGTCATATGATCCGGACGAAGATGCCCCCAAAGTCATTGCTTCAGGT
Organism: Lachnospiraceae bacterium; assembly: GCA_024681595.1. Lineage (GTDB taxonomy): Bacteria > Bacillota > Clostridia > Lachnospirales > Lachnospiraceae > JAILLW01. The sequence continues at coordinate 39,318 of JAILAN010000027.1, read as the reverse complement.
AAAGGAGCTCTGGCTGAACGTATTATCGAAAAGGCTAAAGAGTCAAATGTCGCGGTTCACAGAGATGATAAACTGGCTGATACTCTGTCCAAACTGGAGATCGGGGATATGATTCCTCCCGAATTATATGAAGTTGTTGCAGAGATCCTGATATTCGTTGATGCAATGGATAAGGTAAAGGCCAAAATAGATGCAGCAAAAAGGAAATAGATTTGAACAATAGAAAAACCGGCTCTGTTTATGAAAACAAGGTATGTGATCATTTGATCCATTGCGGATATACAATTCTGGATCGGAATTTTTATTCAAGATACGGCGAAATAGACATCATTGCGTTAAAGGATGGAAATATATGCTTCGTTGAAGTCAAATACAGGAAGGATTCCAAAACCGGATTTCCTGAAGAAGCCATCAGTCCCTCAAAAGTCAGAAAAATATGCAAAACTTCTGCATATTATATTAGCTCACACCGGCAGTTCTCGAATCTGCAGATGAGATTTGATGTTGCCTGCATCCTTGGTGATGATATATCTTATTATGAAAATGCATTTGAGTATCAGTGCTGATTTAAGAAAATCTTAAGGATTTTATTTTCCCCAGTTAATAATTTTCAGATATCATATTCTATGTGTCAGGCTGTTGCCATATATTATCATTTTGTTGATCGGAGATTAATATGTCCAAATATGAAGATGAAATTGATGAAGAATTAAATATACAGGATCTTGATAGTGAAGCAGATGATTCTTTGAATAATGAAAAATCATCGGAGGAGCTCTTTGAAGACGAATATTTCAAAGAAGAGAGCAAAAAAGGATATTTGATAAGATTTGCTTTGCTTGCCGGTGTTTTTTTACTGTGTATTATTCTATTACTGGTCATTCTTAATATCAAAAAGAATAAGAATGATAATGCCGAAGATCTTCAAAACAATATAATCGATTATTCAAAAGTAGAATCGGATCTTCCGACTGCCGAACCGGTGATCACACCGAAACCCACAGCTTCTGCTACAGTAAACTCCCAGGATATTCCTACTCCCGGTATTGAAACAGACCCAAATATGACGGATGCTTCAGAAAACACTGAAGATGATAACGGGTTTGCTGTTCACGGTTTGCCAATGGAAACCGGTAAAAAGGACTACACAAAGGTTAAGTTCGATACCAAATCCAATCTAAAGGAAATGGAAGGCTATTTTTCCGAGAACCATAATGAGGCAATAAAAGATCTGGCATATCTTGACCGGTATATAGCTATGTCGTATTCCCTGAATTTTACCAATGAGGATTGTTATTACTACGGTGATGTAGACGGCGAAGGACGGCCTGACGGTAAAGGGATAGCGGTATATTCCGATAACCGGTATTATTACGGAGATTTTGTCCACGGACAAAGGAGCGGTTCCGGTAAATGGGTTCATTTTCATATACATGATGAATCCGATACACGTGATAAACTGGTCTATCATGAGTATCAGGGCGAATTTAAAAATGATAAGCCCAACGGGCAGGGGCAGGATCATTATGAATACAGATCCGAGCTGTTAAGTCCGAATAAGAATTATATAACCAACTACATCTGCTCATACAAGGACGGGCTGATAGATGGCAGTGTATATTGCACTTCAACAGACAAGGACGGAGATTACCATGACTGGGAAGGCATGGCAAAAAACGGGTCTTTTGAGTATATTTCAGAAAGCAGGGACAATCTCAAGCGAGGTCCGGTCATGACTGACAGAGAGAACCCTGACAGCTATATGTGGATATCCGAAAAAGATAACAAGAATATAGGCGTCATTTCCTATGAATAACCACAAAAAAATGTGGAATAATAGCCTCTTCAATGCTAAAATAATACTTAGTGTAATTTGGCTTTTGGGGAGGGATTCACATGGCTTGGTGTCCTAAATGCAGGTATGAATACAGAGAGGGTGTCACAGTTTGTCCCGATTGTGAGTGCGAACTGGTCGACGACCTCTCTTTAGTTTGTGATGATAAGGAGCAGTCAATAGACCCAAACCAGCTCCTCCGTATGCTGTATAACGATCAGGATGAGGTTGAAAAACCGGCTCAAAAAGTAGAACTGTACGTTAATAATGAAGAAAGAGCCAGAGAAAACAAAAGCAGCGCTTACATTCTCATTCTGGTAGGAGCAGTAGGGTTTGTTACTGATATTGCTTATTTTCTGGGATATATACCTAATTCCCTTACACCTTCAGGCAAATATATGGTCTGTGGTGTTATGGGGGTATTGTTCTTCCTGTTCCTCATTATGGGCTTTGTTTCAATGCGCAATTCCAGATTGTTTATGAATAAGGCTTATTCCGAGAATAATCTTACCGAAACGATAAAAAAGTGGCTCGTTGAAAATGTTGATAAAGCACAAATGGATTCCAGGATCGGTTTTACCGATGAAACTGAGGAGTTAAGATATTTTGGCAGGATCAGTGAACTTAAGGATATGATCAACAATCAGTATATGAATCTTGACGGAGCATATGTAGACAGGATCATAGAAGAGATATATCCCGATATTTTTGAACGGGAAGTTTAAATACTGACAGATGGAAACAGTGTATTCTTTATCGGAGTTGAACAGCGAAGACCTGAAAAATGTCTTCGGGCAGTTCGACTGTCATATTAAAAAGATTGAAAAAGAACTTAATGTAGATATCGTTGACCGAAACGGAAGCCTTAAGATCAACGGGGACGAGAACAGTGTCCGGGATGCATGCAAAATGATAGATGACCTTATCAAATTGTCTGAAAGAGGTAATACAATAGACGAGCAAAAGATAGATTATGCAATTTCATTAAAAGAAGAAGACAGTTCCGGCTCTATCCTTGATATCGGTGAAGAGATAATCTGCCATACCGTATCCGGAAGACCTGTAAAGCCCAAGACATTAGGACAGATGAAGTACGTAGAGGCCATCAAAAAAAACATGATCGTATTTGGCATCGGTCCTGCAGGAACAGGCAAGACCTATCTTGCAATGGCAATGGCGATTACGGCATTCAAAGCAGGTGAAGTTGAAAGGATAATACTAACACGTCCCGCAATAGAAGCAGGTGAGAAGCTTGGTTTTTTGCCGGGCGATCTTCAGTCAAAGGTCGATCCCTACCTTCGCCCTTTATATGACGCTCTGTATCAGATAATGGGAGCGGAATCGTTCCTCAGAAATATGGAAAAAGGACTCATAGAGGTCGCACCATTGGCCTACATGAGAGGACGAACCCTTGATAATGCATACATTATTCTGGATGAAGCCCAGAATACTACTCAGGCACAGATGAAAATGTTCCTGACAAGGATCGGTTTTGGATCCAAAGTTGTCGTCACCGGTGATGATACCCAGAAGGATCTTCCCCGTGACGTTGTATCCGGTTTGGATATCGCTCAGAGGGTATTAAATCGCGTTGAGGGTATCTCATTTATTAATCTCACTTCAAAGGACGTTGTCAGACATCCGCTGGTTCAGAAGATCGTAAAAGCATACGAGGATTATGAACTGAAACTGACAAAAAAGAAAAACAAGGATAATTCCGTAAATGGAAGAAACAGAAAAAAGCAAAGCTAGTACATTATATACATGGTTGACGGTCGTATTATGTCCGATAATAGTGGTCGTCTCTTCAATATTATACGGATTTACAACTGACAGGATAGCCGGCAATACCATTGCATTCACAGTGATGCTGACCGGCATTGTTTTTGCATATGAAAGACAGAGGATCAGTAAAAGACTGCTTTTTGATAATGAGAAGCATCCCTGGCGTTTTTACGCGGTTTATACTGCCGGAGTTTTGATTTGTGCAGTATTTCCTTTGATATCGGAATATGGGAGACCATATCTGGTCCTGTTTGTTGCTCTTACCATGGTTTCCGATGAGATATCATCGCTCAGTGCCGGTACTACGTTACTTGTAGTCTGTGAGTTGCTTTCAAAAGAGCCATCTTTTGGCTTTTTGATTGCCTTTCTGGTTCCGGCTATCATCTGCGTGATGATGTTCTCGACTGTAAATGAAGATTTCAGGATACTGATCCCTATGGCTGTGTCGGTTTTTTCACAGTTTGTATGCCTTTGTATGACCAGTATCCTTTTTTCAAACAGGACTTTTGGTTTTGATCTGTTTTTTATTCCGTTTGTCAACGTCCTGATATGCGTGATTTTGATCCTGATCTTTCTTAAAGTCATCAGTTTTACTTTTGTATTTAAAAAGGATGATCGATATATGGATATCCTGGATCCGGAATTTGAATTGCTGTCTGATCTTAAGAATTACTCGAAAGAGGATTATGATCATTCAATCTATACGGCTGTATTGTGTTCCAAACTTGCAATTAAGCTGGGACTCGATGAAAAACTCACCAAAGCTTTGGGCTTTTATCACAGGATAGGTTCATTAAGGGGGGAAAACAATTGGGAAAACACTTATGGATTGATGCAGGAACATATGCTCCCCGAAGAGGTCATAGATCTGATGAGAGAATATTACAGTTCCAAAGATGAAGGAGTCTTTTCCAGAAATACAGCTGTTCTGGTTATAGCTGAAACCGTTATTTCATCTATCAGCTACCTTTTTTCCAAAGATAAAGATGCCAGGATCAACTATGATAAATTGATCGATACTATAATCGACAAAAAGATCGAAAGCGGGATCTTTTCAAATTCCAAGCTTACATTTGAGGATATTAACATCATACGTAAGACTCTTGGAGAAGAAAAACTGTTTTATGATTTTTTAAGATAAATCAATATGGCAAAAACTAAAAGAAAGAGTTCAAGCTTCATATTGCTCCTCTTAGCCTTTGTTTTTGTACTGATATTCAGACTGGTATTGGTGCGGATCATAGGCTCTAAAGGAGTATGCTATTTTTCACTTGCCAATGAACTGTTTTTTCTACTTGCAGGCGCTTCATCATTTGCTATAGAGGAGGCATGCGCTTCAATGGTCGAAAACAGGATGATGAGGCAGCAATATACTAACGCCCGTAATGTATCGAGGTATGCTATGGTATATTCATTTGCGGTCGGCATCATTATGAGTCTGATACTTCTGCTTTTAATGAATGTTCTTGTAAACAGATTTTTTCACCTGCACCTGTCTTATATGTCATATTATCTTATTTTGCCGGCTATCCCCATGTATGTTTTTTCAGGCGCGGTAAAGGGATATTTTAAAGGTATGAATCAGACTTCTGTTCTGTCATTTTCTCTGATACTGTTTGTCATAACATATGCGATATCAGGTTCTTTAATAGGCTATGTATGTTCTGTTTACGGGCAGAGAGTATCAGAACTTTTAAGAAATGAAGAGTTTGCATATTCGTACGGAGCAATGGGTGCATCAGCCGGCATTTTATGTGCCAGTTTTGTCTGCCTTATACATGTTCTGGTCATGCAGTACCTTTTTAAGCACAGGTCATCTCTTGGCAATTCCAGGGATTACTCCAAGGTTGTTGATTCGCCTTTACAACTGGTCATAAATCTTGCTGCCACGGCACTTCTTCCTTTTGCCCTCTTTCTGATATTTGTTCTGGTGCAGGTGCTTAATATAGCGCTTATTTTCAAGAACGGATCTGAAGATACTTCATTGGATTTTGCTTTTGGAGAATATTACGGAAAAGCTTATTCAATAACAGGGATCATCGTTTTTACTATCTGCGTTTTTGCGTATCCCTATATTCGCAAAGCTATTGGAGCGATAAAAAAAGAAGAGTACAGAAATGCCCGTGAGAAACTCAAATTCATGATACACAGATGCTCCGCGCTTGCTTTTTTCGTTTCGGCCATGGTGGCTGTTCTGGCAGATAATATTCTTGATACGTTATATGTTTCGAGCGGAGAACAGACAGCATTGTATCTACAGCTTCAGTCATTATGTATAATATTTGCCATTTATACGGTAATATTCACTGAAATGATGATCAGCATGCAGAATTACGCTTTTTCCCTGGGGATTTCAGCTTTGGCTTTTGTTGTACATATCATTCTGGCTTTTTTGATGATCTGCACGTTTAATCTGTCTGTTATAGGATTGATAATAGCGGACCTTATATTCTATGCGATAATCGCTTTTGTCAGTTTTGTCTTTATTTCAAGAACTTTCCAGTATACACAGGAGTGGTTCAGGACATTTGTTGTGTCGATGATAGGAGCACTGGTAAGCGCACTTATCGGAATGCTCCTTAATAAAGTTATCAGTCCTCTTGTGGGCAAGAGTATATCGTTTGTAATAGTATTTGCACTCTGCAGTCTTCTTTATGTTGTTATATTGCTGGCGCTTAAAGGATATCAGGAAGAAGAACTCGAGGTCAGTCCGCTTGGACGTTTCATTTTGGTTATCGGTAGAACTTTTAATCTGATTTGATATGCTTAGGATCAATGAACTTCGTCTTCCCGTCAATCATACATCTGAAGATCTTAGCAATAAGATATCAAAGATTATCGGACGTGGAATCTCATATGAATACAACATCCATAAAAGATCGCTCGACGCCAGAAAGAAACCTGATATTTTCTACTGCTATACGATTGATATTTTTTCCGACAGGGAAGATCTGATCTTAAAACGTAATCCCGGGATTATTAAAACTGATATTAAAAAATATGTTTTCCCATTTTGTGATATATCTGTCAGTGATGATAAAAGACCTATCATCATAGGCTTTGGCCCTGCGGGAATGTTCTGTGCTCTGTATCTTGCAAGAGCCGGATTAAGACCTGTCGTTTATGAAAGAGGTTATGATGCGGATAACAGGATAAAGGCAGTAAATCAATTCTGGAATGAAGGCAAGCTCGATCCTGTATCCAACGTTCAGTTCGGTGAGGGCGGAGCCGGTACTTTTTCCGACGGTAAATTAAATACTCAGGTCAAAGACAGGAATGGAATGATGAGAGCTGTTTTGAATGATCTTGTCACACACGGTGCAGACAAAGATATTTTGACGGATTTCCACCCTCATGTCGGAACCGATGTTCTTGTCAGGATAGTTAAGGGTATCAGGAATGAGATAATCTCTCTCGGAGGAGAGGTTCATTTTCGCTCACTTCTTGATGGATTGTACATTTCCGATAACACCGTAAATGCGATCAGTATAAACGGAAACATGATAGATAGTGATTCGGTTGTCCTGTCCGTCGGACACAGCGCCAGAGATACGTTTATCAAACTCAAAGAGTATGGCATGAAGCTTGAACCCAAGGGCTTTGCAGTCGGGCTTCGGATATCACACAAATGCTCTGTGATAAACCGTTATGTTTACGGATCTGATTATGATGATAAACTGAAAAATGAATCCTATAAGCTTACATACATATGTCAAGATGGAAGAGGAGTATATTCTTTCTGCATGTGTCCGGGAGGATATGTTGTAAATGCATCTTCGTCTGATGGAATGCTTGCTGTTAACGGCATGAGTTATTCGGGGAGAAATTCATTTAGATCGAACAGTGCTATAGTTGTTACTGTCGAGCCTGGAGATTACATGAGAGATGATGATGTCTTAAACGGAATGTACTTTCAGCAGGATATCGAAAAAAAAGCATACTATGCGGGTCATGGATGCATACCGGCTCAATACTATTCTGAATACAAAAATGACGGAACATTCGATAAAATCAGTCAAACTGAAGAATCAGATTTTGACTGTGTGAAAGGCTGTGTAAAGCATGCCGATATAAGAGATATTCTGCCCGATCATATCAGGAAAGACATAATCGAGGGAATTGATCATTTCGACAGCATAATTCCCGGTTTTGCTTCAGATGACGCTACATTATATGCGGTTGAAAGCAGAACATCCTCGCCCATCAGAATGCTAAGGGGACATGACGGACAGTCAAGCATAAACAAGCTCTATGTCTGCGGTGAAGGAGCAGGATACGCAGGTGGCATTATGAGTGCAGCTACAGACGGAATCAGGACAGCAGAATATGTAGCAGGATCGATCGTTTCAAATAATCATATCAACAGGTGATAAAGTGAGTGATATCAGTCTGAAGAATCAAATGAGACTTAAAACTCTTGATAAAAGAGATCGGATGCAGCTTTCCCTCAGAGAATCTTTAAGCTGTGAGATTTTTGCGTCTTTATCGGAGCTTAATGAATATATAGAAGCAGATACCCTGCTTTTTTATGTTGATTACAGAAGCGAAGTCATGACCAGACCTTATATTAAAAAGGCTTTGTCCGAAGGTAAAAAGGTATATTGTCCAAGAGTTGAAGGGCTTGATATCTCTTTTTTCAGGATTGATGATATGACGGATCTTAAACCCGGATATCAGGGGATTTTGGAACCTGCACCGGATGCACTGAGACGTTATACTGCAAACATGCAGAATAATACGACTATGGTCATAGTTCCCGGGTCAGTATTTGATCGGTCGGGAAACAGGATGGGATATGGTAAAGGATTTTATGATCGTTTTTTGAAAAGATATGATAAACTCATTAAGACTGCAGTCAGCTATGATATGCAGATAATGGACGAAGAAATACCACATGATCATAACGATGTAAAAATGGACCTTATTGTTTCCGAAAGGCAGGTTTTAAGAATCAATGGATGAAAAACTTCTCGATCTTTGCAAAAGAGCTCAAAAAGTAAAATATGATATACAAAAGCTTACATCCGACAGAAAAAATGAAGCATTGATCCATGCTGCCCGGAGGCTTATCGAAAGAAGTGATGAGATAATAAGTGCCAATCACGAAGATATTGTTGCCGGTACACAAAAAGGCATGAATGAAGGACTGTTGGACCGCCTGAGATTAGATGAAAAGAGAATAACGGGGATCGCCGAAGGATTGAAGCAGGTTGCCGCTTTGGATGATCCTGTAGGAAAAACTCTTGAAAAAAGAGATCTTAATAATGGACTTCATCTTAGAAAAGTTTCAGTTCCGATGGGTGTTATCGGTATCATATATGAATCAAGACCGAATGTGACCGCCGACGCTTTTTCACTTTGTTTCAAAGCCGGAAGCGCAGTGATATTAAAGGGTGGTTCCGACGCGCTCAACTCAAACAGAATGATAACGAGTATCATAAAGGATGCACTCAAAGATCTGAACATCCCGGAGGATGCCATTCTTCTCATTGAGTCAACAGACAGGGAAGTGACAAGACAATTCATGACAATGAAAGAATATGTTGATCTGCTTATCCCGAGGGGAGGCGCAGGCCTTATCAGATCTGTTGTGGAAAACAGCCTTATTCCTGTTATTGAAACCGGAACCGGTAACTGTCATATATTTGTCGATAAGAGCGCGGATCTTAATAAAGCTGTTGAAGTCATACTTAATGCCAAAACCCAGAGGATCGGAGTCTGCAACGCGATGGAATCTCTTATCGTGCACAGCGGAATCGTTGATGAGTTTATGCCATTACTTGCCAAAGCATTAAGAACCAAGAACGTAGAGATAAGAGCAGATCAAAAAATTTGTAATATTATCGACTGTAAAAAGGCTACAGAAGAAGATTATGCAACAGAATACCTTGATCTTATTCTTTCGGCTAAAACAGTTGATAATATCGATGAGGCTATCGAACATGTTAACAGGTATACCACGCATCATTCAGAATCGATTCTGACATCCGATAAGGATAATGCCGTAAGGTTCCAGAATGAAGTAGATGCTGCCTGCGTGTATGTTAATTGTTCTACGAGGTTTACTGACGGATTTGAATTCGGACTTGGAGCCGAGATCGGGATAAGCACACAAAAGCTTCATGCCAGAGGACCGATGGGACTTAAGGAGATAACATCCTATAAATACCTTATTGATGGAAATTATGATGTCAGATCATGACTGTTTCTTTATTTGACTTTTATTACTATTGTTTGAGGATATGATCAAATGAGATGTTTTGAACATAAGATATGGAAAGAAGATGAATACGATTACAAAGCCGCTTATGGATTCAGACCCGATATCCATGCATATATTCATGATGAAGATACATCAGACAGAGATTGTATGCTGGTCGTGCCGGGAGGCGGTTACTGCATGTGTGCGCCCCATGAAGGCGAACCGGTTGCCAGAGCCTTTTTTGATATGGGAATGAATACATTTGTACTGACATATACAACTGACCAGACTATGTCAGTACCTTTGCATAAACAGCCGCTTAATGATATATCCAGGGCTGTCCGTTATTTAAGGAAGAATTCTTCTGAACTTCATATCAGTAATAAGAAACTGATACTGTGCGGGTTTTCCGCCGGCGCTCATCTTTGTGGAAGTCTGGCGGTACACTATATGGATATATCTGATCCTGACATTTCATATAATGAGAACTCAAACAGGCCGGATGGAGTGATCCTTTCCTACCCGGTCATCACAACAGGCGAATATACACATATTTATTCTGTTTATTCCTTATGTGGCTTTCATCCGTCCGTAGAGGAGCTTCAATATTTTTCCATAGAGAAAAACGTAGTGAATGATACTCCGCCATGCTTTTTATGGCAGACAGCAACGGATGATGCTGTTCCTGTTGAAAACAGTTATCTGATGGCTATGGCTCTTAAAAAACACAATATTCCGTTTGCGCATTATGTTTATCCTGAAGGCTGGCACGGTTTAGGTCTATGCAACAGCGATTATTTTAATCATGCAGGAACAGGAGAATATGTTATGGACCAGTATCATCGTGTTGTGGATGCGGTCAGAAACGGAAATACTGTTTCTGTCTCAAAAGAGCGCATCAATGAACTACTGGCTCAGTTCAAATACGAAGAAGAAACATACGAAAAAGAAATACTTGAAAGCAAGTTGTCGGATAAAACCGATGACCCCTATATACAAAGACTGATAAGTTCGATTTCCACATGGCCGGGACTTGCTTATGACTGGATTGAAAGTATTGGATAAATAATGCTTGCTCATCTTTGGAGGTTTTAATGTCAAAAAAACTGATCGATCTGCAAAATATAAGTAAATCATACGATGGCCAGCTGGTTTTGGATGATCTTAATCTGTATATAAAAGAAAATGAATTTATAACCTTACTGGGTCCTTCGGGATGTGGCAAGACGACTACTTTGCGCATTATCGGAGGATTTGAAACTCCTGAAAAGGGTTCGGTCATTTTTGACGGAGAGGATATTACACATCTGCCTCCATACAAGAGACAGCTAAATACCGTATTTCAGAAATATGCTCTTTTTCCTCATATGAATATCAAAGAAAATATAGCTTTCGGTCTTAAGATCAAAGGAAAGACACAAAGCTATATCAGTGATAAGATCAAATATGCGCTCAAACTGGTCAATCTGGACGGATATGAGAACAGAATGCCCGATTCTCTGTCAGGAGGTCAGCAGCAGCGTATCGCTATAGCCAGAGCCATCGTAAATGAACCCAAAGTTCTGCTGCTTGATGAACCGCTAGGAGCGCTTGACCTTAAATTGAGACAGGACATGCAGTACGAACTCATCAGACTGAAGAATGAGCTTGGTATTACATTTATTTATGTTACGCATGATCAGGAAGAGGCACTGACCATGTCAGATACCATAGTAGTCATGAATCAGGGTTATATTCAGCAGATCGGTTCACCCGAAAAGATATACAATGAACCGGAGAATGCTTTTGTTGCCGATTTTATCGGGGACAGTAATATTATCCGTTCCACGATGGTCCGGGATAAGCTTGTAAATATACTCGGGGTTGATTTTGAGTGCGTTGATACCGGATTTGGAAACAATAAACCGGTTGATGTAGTCATAAGACCTGAGGATGTAATACTTACAGAATGCAACACTGACAATATGCAAGGCAGGATCCAGGGTGTCGTTTCCCATCTGATTTTCAAAGGTGTTCACTACGAGATGGAAGTCCAGGCTAACGGATTTGAATGGCTTGTACATTCCACAAGCTTTTTCCCTGTAGGAACACTGGTTTCTATCGATGTTGATCCCTTCAACATACAGATCATGAACAAACCCGAATTTGAAGACGAGGAGGCGCTTAAGATCGATGAATAGTTTACAGCGCAACAAAAAACTCCTCGGAACTCCATATTTTATATGGTGCGCATTTTTTATCATCATACCGTTGGGCATGGTCTTTTACTATGGGCTGACTGACAGAAACGGTTCATTAACATTTGAAAATATCGCCGCAATAACTCAGCCTGAGCATATCAAAGGACTTTTTCTCGCGCTGGGGCTTTCTTTTTTATCAACTATAATATGTATCCTGCTGTCGTATCCTCTGGCTATGATATTAAGTGCCATGAAGGTATCAACAAAAAGCTTCGTGGTATTTATATTTATTCTTCCCATGTGGATGAACTTTCTCTTACGCACCATGGCCTGGCAGACCCTTCTTGAAAAGACGGGCGTTATCAACTCGGTTCTTACATTTTTAAACCTTCCGGTACTTAAGATAATAAACACTCCGTCAGCCATAGTGCTTGGTATGGTATATAATTTTCTGCCGTTTATGGTACTTCCTTTATATAACTGTATCTCAAAGATTGATGAAAATGTCATAAATGCGGCAAGAGACCTGGGTGCCAATTCAATTAAAGTATTTACCAGGATAATCCTTCCGTTGTCTGTACCGGGCATAATCAGCGGTATAACCATGGTTTTTATTCCGGCACTGACAACATTCGTGATATCCAAATTACTGGGCGGATCCAAGATCCTGCTCATCGGAAATATCATCGAAGAAGAGTTTACACAGGCCAGCAACTGGAACCTGGGATCCGGACTGTCCATAGTCCTGATGATCTTTATCATCATAAGTATCATCATAACCAATATATTTGACAAAGGAGGTGAATCCAACTTCCTATGATAAAAAAGATATTCAGGAACATTTATATGTTTCTTATAGCTGTATTTTTATATGCACCCATCATAACGCTCATCGTATTAAGCTTTAACAAAAGCAAGACCAGAGCAAAATGGGGCGGGTTTACATTGAAATGGTATGGTGAACTGTTTAATAATGATGCGATCATGGGAGCATTGTTTAATACATTGCTCATAGCACTTATCGCTTCGGTAGTCTCTACACTAATCGGAACCATTGCATGTATTTCGATAATGAACTTGAGGAAAAAAACTCGTTCGCTGGTTATGGGTGTAACTAATATACCGATGCTCAATGCTGAAATAGTGACCGGTATCTCGCTTATGCTGCTGTTTATAAGTTTCAATTTCAGATTTGGATTGGGAACAATACTGCTTTCACATATAACTTTCTGTATTCCGTATGTGATCCTTAGTGTAATGCCTCGAATGCAACAGCTTGATCCTCATACGTATGAAGCGGCGCTTGATCTGGGAGCTACACCTGTATACGGATATATAAAAGTTGTTTTGCCCGAGATAATGCCCGGAGTTGCTTCCGGCTTCCTTATGGCATTTACCATGAGTATAGATGATTTCATTATCACTCATTTTACCAAAGGAGCAGGGGTCGACACATTATCGACCAAGATCTACACAGAAGTCAAGAAGGGCATAAAACCTGAAATGTATGCACTTTCTACTATCATTTTTCTCACGGTTTTGGTATTATTACTCTTGGTAAATTATAAGCCTGTGGATAAACCCAAAACAGCAGCCCCAAAACAGGCTGCATAGGCGTTTAAGGAGAAATGATGAAAAAGAAATTATGTGTGTTAATGCTGTTTGCGTTTGTTATGGCTTTTGGCCTTACCGGATGCAAAAAAGCCGATTCTTCAAACGGAGAAGTCGTAGTATACAACTGGGGAGAATACATAGACCCCGAAACTCTGGAACTGTTTGAAAAAGAAACAGGCATCAAAGTGATTTATGATGAGTTTGAAACTAATGAGACCATGTATCCCAAGGTTGAAGCCGGGGCTACAGTTTATGATGTTATATGTCCTTCTGATTACACTATCAGGAAAATGATCGAAAACGATCTGCTTCAGGAGCTGAATTTTGATCATATTCCCAATGCCAAAAACATTGGCAAACAGTATTATGATTCGGCTATGGAATTCGATCCTGGAAACCTTTATGCAGTTCCTTATTGCTGGGGGACTGTTGGAATCCTGTATAATAAAACCATGGTAGACGAACCTGTAGACAGCTGGACGATATTATGGGATCCGAAGTATAAGGACAACATCCTCATGCAGGATTCGGTAAGAGATGCGTTCATGGTAGCCCTTAAGACCAAGGGATATTCGATGAACACACTTGATCTTGATGAGCTTAACGAAGCAAAGAACTATCTTTTGGAACAAAAGGACCTCGTTCAGGCATATGTAGTTGATCAGGTCAGGGATAAAATGATCGGAAATGAAGCTGCTCTAGGCGTTATATATTCAGGAGAGGCCATTTATACTCAAAGAGAGAATCCTGATCTTGAATATGTTATACCCAAAGAAGGTACGAATGTTTGGATAGATGCCTGGGTAATACCTAAAAATGCTAAAAACGTGGAAAATGCTGAGAAATTCATCGATTTCATGTGCCGCCCCGATATAGCGCTCATGAATTTTGATTATATCACTTATTCTACACCCAATGATGCAGCCAGAGATCTTATCGAAGATGAGGAAATCAGGAATTCGACCATAGCATTCCCTGATCTGTCCCAGTACGAAAACCTGGAGACATATACGTATCTGGGCCAGGAAGGCGATGAATTATATAATGAACTCTGGAAAGAGGTTAAATCGGAATAACCCGGGAGGATTATATGGCTGAAAAAGATAAATATGTAGCTTATGTATCTTCATATACGTCCGGCAACAATGCAAAACTTGGCATATCAATCTTTGATGTTGATGTTGAAGCCGGAAGAATGACCAAGAAGGATCAGGTTGAGATCACAAACTCTTCTTATATAACCATATCACATAATCAGAAATTCCTGTATTCCATTACCGATTTCGGTGTGGAATCCTATAAGATCGAAAAAGACGGATCGCTTAAACTAATAGGCAGCGCTTCGATCAACGGGATGAGAGGCTGTTATCTTTCGACTGATTATGATGATAAGTTCCTTTTTGTTGCCGGTTATCATGATGCCAAAGTTACAGTCCTTAGGATAAATCAGGATGGAGGAGCCGGAGAGATTACTGACGAGATCTATCACAAGGGTTTAGGATCAATAGCGGAAAGAAACTTCAGACCTCATATCAACTGCGTAAAGATGACCAGGGATAACAGATTCCTGCTTGCTGCTGATCTTGGAATGGATCACATTATCGTATATAAGCTGAATCATGTTACCGGTAAGCTAAGTCAGCTAGATATAATACATTCCGAGCAGGAATCGGCACCTCGACACCTTAAGTTCAGCAAGGACGGTAAATTTCTTTATATCGTGCATGAACTTAAAAGTTATATAGATGTATATCAGTATTCACTTGACAAGAACGAGATACCGGTATTTGAGAAGATACAGACGATATCTACGCTGAATGATTATCATGCTTCGGTGACATCTGCATCTGCTATTAATCTTTCTGAGGATTTCAAATATATCATCAGTTCAAATGCCGGAGATAATTCCGTTGTCATTTATTCGGTTGATACAAAATCCGGGTTGCTTAAAAAGGTACTTTGTCTGCCTGTTTCGGGTGATTATCCAAAGGATGTTGCACTTTTCCCTGATAATAAGCACCTGGTTTCATTAAATCATGAATCCAATACAATGACATTCTTTACTGTTGATATGGATAAAGGGACTATAGTCATGAACGGAAGGGAAATACCGGTCGACAGACCTAACTGTATTATCTTCCATAAACTTCCCAAATAATAAAATGCATAAAAAAACACACGAAAAGATCAGAGATTTTTTTATCAACATGGGTAAACGATATCGTATACTAAAGCCGTTGGCTGTATGCGGTCTGTTTCTGACCATGTTCTTTACTGATCTTTTTCTTTATTGTTCAAGGTCCGCCAAAAGATTTGCATGTGCTTCATTTGTAATCTGCTGTTTTTTTATAGGTAGCAGTTTTGCATTTCCGATTTTCAATCAGAATAACGGATTTGTATCTGCTCCTGATGAAGAGAAAGATATTGCAGCTGTTGATTCGGATCTTGATTTTGTATCAGAGGATGTATCCCCTGATGCAGTCGGATACGATACTGTGGCAAATGAGACGGATTCACATGACAATACAGTGAGGGATGAATCAGGCATGTTGCTTGATTCTGACCTGATATATCTCGATGATATGCTCGAAGACCTCGAAACGATCGAACAGGACAGCGATGAAACGGAGTCTTCGCAGGACAGTTTTTCTCCTGACGACTGGAAACTGATACTTATCAATAAACAGCATCCGATACCTGATGATTATGATTTCGTTCTCGGCTCTTTATCCGGCAGCATGAAGTGTGATGAGAGGATAATAAGTGATCTGCTATCAATGGTCAAAGCAGCAAAAGAGGATGGTGTAAAACTGGTTATATGTTCACCATACCGTGATCCTGACAGGCAGAAAATGCTGTTTGAAAAAAAGATTAATTCGTATATGAAAAAAGGATATTCATATATGGATGCATACAAACTGTCTTCTCAGGCGGTCACAGTACCCGGAGCTTCCGAACATCAGGTCGGGCTGGCAATAGATATAGTGACCGATAATTATACTTATCTTGATGATGGCTTTGCAGATACCGATGCCGGCATGTGGCTTAAGGAGCATTGTGATGAATACGGGTTCATACTCCGATATCCCAAAGATAAAGAATATATTACCGGTATAGAATTTGAGCCATGGCATTTCAGATATGTTGGCAAACCGGCGGCAGCCGTTATTATGGACAACGATATATGCCTTGAAGAATTCTGGGAGAGATACCTTTAATGTTTAAGATATTAAAAAGAGAAGGAAATGCAAAAAGAGGGCAGTTTCAGACGGTTCACGGCCGCATTGAAACGCCCGTTTTTATGAATGTCGGAACTGTTGCGGCGATAAAGGGCGCTGTATCATCCATTGACCTTAAAGATATAAAATGCCAGGTCGAGCTTTGCAATACTTATCATCTGCATGTTCGTCCGGGGGATAAACTGATCCATGACCTTGGAGGTCTTCATGGTTTTATGAACTGGGATCGCCCGATCCTGACTGATTCAGGGGGATTTCAGATTTTTTCACTTGCTTCACTTCGAAAAATAAAGGAAGAAGGAGTGACATTTAATTCACATATAGATGGCAGAAAGATATTCATGGGTCCTGAAGAGAGCATGCAGATCCAGTCAAATCTCGGATCTACCATTGCCATGGCCTTTGATGAATGCCCATCATCCAGAGCCGAATATAAATATGTCCATGATTCTGTTATGAGGACTACCAGATGGCTGGAAAGATGCGATAAGGAACTTCGAAGGCTAAACAGTCTTGATGATACTGTAAATAAGGAACAGATGCTCTTTGGAATAAATCAGGGTGCGGTTTTTGAAGATATCAGGATAGAACATGCTAAAAGAATATCGGAACTGGACCTCCCGGGATATGCCATAGGCGGGCTCGCAGTCGGTGAAACTCACGAGGAAATGTACAGGATCATCGAATGCACAGTTCCAAATCTGCCTTCTGACAAACCGGTTTATCTAATGGGTGTCGGCACACCTGCAAATATTCTTGAAGGAGTTGAACGCGGTATCGACTTTTTTGACTGTGTGTATCCATCCAGGAACGGAAGACACGGGCACCTTTATACACATAAAGGAAAGATAAACCTTTTTAACGCAAAATATGAAAAAGATCTAAGACCTATAGAAGAAGGATGTATGTGTCCGGCGTGCAGATTCCATTCACGTGCATATATACGTCATCTTCTTAAAGCCAAAGAAATGCTCGGAATGCGTCTTTGTGTACTTCATAATCTGTATTTTTACAATAATCTGATGGAGGAGATAAGGAATTCTCTCGATGAAGGAAATTTTGCCGGTTTCAAGAAATCTTTCTTAAACGGTCTTGATGATGAGTAAGTCCTGTAAATGCCAATAAAGTCTTGTTTTAATGGCGCTTTTTGTGTATTATAAAATCTGACGCCATAAAAGAAATATAACCATGAAAGGAATATCCTAATGAACGGAATTTTACTTACAGCAAATGAAGCTGCTGCCTCAGGAGCCGGCAGCCTGATTCTGATGGTACTCTGGATAGCCATTATAATCGGATTCATGTATTTTTTCATGATCCGCCCTCAGAAAAAAGAGCAGAAAAAGCTCCAGGAGATGATATCTTCAATGGAAGTCGGAGACTATGTTCTTACTACCAGCGGTTTTTACGGTAGCATTATCGACATAACCGATGATACTGTTATCGTTGAATTTGGTAATAACAAGAACTGCCGTATTCCCATGCAGAAAAATGCAATATCACAGATTGAAAAAGCTACAAAGGAATGATCTGAATAATGAAACTTAACATTGCAGTCATCAAAGGCGACGGTATCGGACCTGAAATAGTTACAGAAGCTATGAAGGTACTTGATAAAGTTGCTTTTGTATATTCACACGAAATCAATTACAAAGAAGTCTTAATGGGAGGTGCATCTATAGATGCTTATGGAATCCCTCTGACTGATGAAACCATCGAGGTGTGCCGCTTTTCGGATGCCGTGTTGATGGGCTCTATCGGTGGTGATACCAATACGTCTCCCTGGTATAAGCTTGAGCCGTCTAAGAGACCCGAGGCCGGGCTCCTTGGGATCCGTAAGGCACTTAACCTTTTTGCAAATTTAAGACCGGCATATCTGTACAGAGAACTATCCGATGCATGCCCGCTTAAAAAGGAAATAGCCGATAAAGGTTTTGACA
This sequence comes from Lachnospiraceae bacterium, assembly GCA_024681595.1. GTDB lineage: Bacteria > Bacillota > Clostridia > Lachnospirales > Lachnospiraceae > JAILLW01. Next base: position 20,524 of record JAILAN010000027.1, on the reverse strand, counting down.
TGCTCATTATGAGAGAACTGACCGGCGGACTGTATTTCGGTGAAAGAAAGACTGTTACGGAAAACGGAATCAAAAAAGCTGTCGATACTTTGACATATACCGAAGAAGAAATAAGAAGGATCGCCATCAAGGCTTTTGAGATAGCCCGCAAGAGAAGAAACAGCGTGATATCCGTTGACAAGGCGAATGTTCTTGATTCATCAAGACTATGGAGAAGCGTGGTAAATGAAGTATCGAAGGATTATCCCGACGTGAAACTTGAGCATATGCTCGTTGACAACTGTGCTATGCAGCTGGTCAGAGATCCTTCACAGTTTGATGTGGTCCTTACCGAGAACATGTTCGGAGACATACTTTCCGATGAGGCTTCAATGATAACGGGATCCATAGGAATGCTTTCGTCGGCTTCCTTAAATGATACTAAATTCGGCCTTTATGAGCCTTCGCATGGCTCGGCTCCGGATATCGCAGGATTGAATATAGCCAATCCAATAGCTACGATACTCAGTGCTTCAATGATGCTTCGATATACATTTGATCTTGATAAAGAAGCCGATGATATAGAAAGAGCCGTCAATTCAGTCCTTTCAGACGGATTGAGGACTGCGGATATTTATACTGATGGCACTACTAAGATAAGTTGCTCAGATATGGGCGATGAAATAGCAGGGAGAATAGGAAAATGAAAAGTGATGCGGTAAAATGCGGGATGCAGCAGGCTCCCCACAGAAGTTTGTTTAATGCTTTGGGATTCACCGAAGAAGAAATGCAAAAACCTATGGTGGGTATAGTCAGCTCATATAATGAGATAGTACCCGGACACATGAACCTGGACAAGATCGTTAATGCTGTAAAGCTCGGGGTCGCTGAAGCAGGTGGAGTACCGGTCGTGTTCCCCGCAATAGCGGTATGCGACGGCATAGCCATGGGGCATATCGGCATGAAGTATTCTTTGGTTACCAGAGATCTTATAGCTGATTCAACCGAATGCATGGCGCTGGCCCATCAGTTTGATGCTCTGGTAATGGTACCGAACTGTGATAAGAATGTTCCGGGACTGTTGATGGCAGCTGCCAGGATAAATGTTCCTACCGTATTTGTTTCCGGAGGCCCTATGCTGGCCGGCCATGTTAAAGGACAAAAAAGATCACTTTCATCTATGTTTGAAGCTGTTGGCTCTTATGCTGCAGGCAAGATGAGTGAAGATGATGTTAAAGAATTCGAACAGAAGGTCTGCCCGACATGCGGATCATGTTCCGGAATGTATACCGCTAATTCCATGAACTGCCTGACAGAGGCACTTGGAATGGGCCTTCCGGGTAACGGAACCATTCCTGCGGTTTATTCCGAGAGGATCAAGCTGGCCAAGCATGCAGGCATGGCTGTCATGGATATGCTCAAAAAGAACATAAGACCCAGAGACATCATGACCAAAGAGGCTATAATCAATGCACTTACCGTAGATATGGCATTGGGCTGCTCGACTAATTCAATGCTTCATCTTCCTGCGATAGCTCATGAGATTGGGTTTGACTTTGATATTTCATATGCAAATGAAATATCCGAAAAGACACCTAATCTGTGTCATCTGGCACCAGCCGGACCTACCTATATGGAGGATCTTAATGAGGCCGGAGGAGTTTATGCTGTAATATCTGAACTGATAGAAAAAGGTCTTATCGATACTTCCTGCATGACGGTTACGGGGAGGACCATTGGCGAAAACGCCGCCGGAGCACGTAACCTTAATGAAGAAGTAATAAGACCTTTATCAAATCCTTATTCTGAGACAGGCGGACTGGCTGTATTAAAAGGAAATCTTGCACCTGACGGTTCTGTAGTCAAGCGTTCGGCAGTGGTACCTGAAATGATGGTTCATGAGGGACCTGCCAGAGTCTTTGAATGTGAAGAAGACGCGATAGATGCAATTAAAGGCGGCCGGATCAATCCGGGAGATGTAGTAGTTATCAGAAATGAAGGCCCTAAGGGAGGGCCGGGTATGAGAGAAATGCTCAATCCCACGTCTGCGATTGCCGGTATGGGACTGGGTTCAACTGTAGCTCTTATTACCGACGGCCGTTTTTCAGGTGCTTCAAGAGGAGCATCTATTGGCCATGTGTCTCCTGAAGCAGCCGTAGGCGGACCTATAGCTCTCGTTAAGGAAGGAGATATCATTTCCATAGATATTCCCAAAATGAAACTTGATGTTAAAGTTTCCGATGAAGAACTCGCCGAAAGAAAAAAGAACTGGACACCCGTTGAATCCGATATAAAGAGCGGATATCTGTCAAGATACAGAGAACTCGTAACTTCCGGAAACCGCGGCGCAATCCTGGAAATACCCAAAGATAGATAATAAAGGAGCAGTTATGTTATTAAGCGGTGCTGATATCATTATCGAATGTCTTAAGGAGCAGAACGTTGATACTGTTTTCGGATATCCCGGAGGCACTATTTTGAACGTATATGATGCTCTGTACAAGTACAATGAGTCCCACAAAAGCGGCAAGATAAGACACATCCTGACTTCACACGAACAGGGTGCTGCTCATGCTGCAGACGGATATGCCAGAGCCACCGGTAAAGTTGGGGTATGCTTTGCTACTTCAGGTCCCGGAGCAACAAATCTGGTAACGGGAATAGCAACCGCCTATATGGATTCTGTTCCTATGGTAGCTATAACATGTAATGTCAATCTGCCTCTACTTGGCAAGGATACCTTCCAGGAGGTTGATATTGCCGGAGTCACAATGCCCATCACCAAACACAGCATTATAGTTAAGGATATCAATGATCTGGCAGGTGTAATCAGAAAAGCGTTTAAGATCGCAACGAGCAAAAGACCCGGGCCTGTTCTTGTTGATGTAACAAAGGACGTTACTGCTGCCATGTGTGAATATACACACATAAAGCCGGATAATGTCACACCGGAAAAAACATATAGTGAAGATGATATAGATACTGCGGTTAAACTTATAGAATCAGCCAAGAAACCGTTTATATATGTCGGCGGCGGAGCAGTTATATCGGGTGCATATAAAGAAGTAAGGGAACTTGCAGAAAAAGCTGACTGCCCGGTATGTGATACTCTGATGGGTAAAGGAGTCATGGATGCCTATTCACCCAGATATACCGGTATGATAGGCATGCACGGGACCAAAGCCTCGAATTTCGGTGTATCGGAATGTGATCTGCTCATCGCACTTGGCGCCAGATTCTCAGACAGAGTAATCGGAAATGCATCTAAATTTGCAAATCAGGCCAAGATACTTCATATCGATATCGATGCTGCTGAAATTGATAAAAACATCAAGACACATGCTTCGGTTGTCGGTGATCTGAAAGAAGTGCTGACTTTGATCAACCAGAAGATCAAAAAACGTAAACATGATACATGGATGAAACATATAGCGGATCTTAACAAGAAGTATCCGATGAATTATGACAGATCAACTCTGACCTGCCCTTATCTTATAGAAGAACTGGATAAGATAACCAAAGGACAGGCCATTATCACTACCGATGTAGGACAGCATCAGATGTGGGCGGCTCAGTATTACAGATATACTATGCCGAGGACATTTCTTTCATCAGGTGGCCTGGGAACAATGGGCTATGGGCTTGGAGCCTGTATAGGCGCCAAAGTGGGAATGCCTGACAAGATATGTGTGAACATTGCCGGTGACGGATGTTTCAGAATGAATATGAATGAACTGGCTACAGCCAGCAGATATAATATTCCCATTATTGAGATCGTTATCAACAACCAGGTTCTTGGTATGGTCAGACAGTGGCAGACTCTGTTTTACGGGAAAAGATATTCCGAGACTGTCATTGAAGATAAGGTAGATTATTGTAAGGTTGCAGAAGGACTTGGAGTAAAAGCCTTCAGGGTTACCAATAAGGAAGAAGTTTCAAAGGCCATTAAAAAAGCTATCAGTCTGAAAGGGCCGGCACTCATTGAATGTGTTATCCAAAAAGATGATAAAGTTTTTCCGATGGTTCCCGCCGGCGCTCCGATATCCGAAGCCTTTGATGCGACTGATATGAAAGACTGATGATCAGAAAGTTTTTTAAAGGTGCTTTTATTTCATTTGTTTTCATGGGATTACTTTTGCTGATTCTGTATTGCCTGATGGCATATTATTACAGGAACGGATTCTCCTATGGAACATATATAAACGGAATATACTGCACCGGAAAAACAATTGAACAGGTTAACAGCGAATTGCTTCGCAACATCGGTGATTACAAAGGACTTACCATCATTGATTCTGATGGTAAGTCTTATACTGTAAATGCCGAGGATGTAGATCTAAAATATGATTTCACCGACAGGCTTAAAGAACTGTATTATTCGCAAATGCCCATTTTGTGGGGCGCAAATCTGATAAATGCCAATCGTTACAGCAACTTTACGCCGACTATCACATACAATACCGCCATATTCGACACATATGTAGATAAATTGCCATTCTTTACCCATATACCGGAAGAGAGCAGGATCGTCAGGATAAACAGAACGACCAACAACGGCTATGAGCTTATCAATATGCGCGTTAATGTTCTTAATGAACAGTATGCCAAGGAACTGATCACGCAATCATTCAATGACTTCAGGGATACTTTGGATCTTTATAAAGCCGGATGTTACAGAAACCTGTCAATGGACAGTGAAATGGCTTCGTGTATCGATCTTTTTAAAAAGGTAGATTCATTTCAGAATCGAAATATAGTTTATCATTTCGGTGATGATGAGGAAGTCATTGACAGAGCTGTAGCCTCAACATTTATCATGACTGATGAATACGGTAATTTTGTATTTGATGAGAAAAACGATCTTATTCTTGACAGGGATAAGATAGATGAATATATCGATTCTCTGGCTGCCAAATATGATACATATGGCACAGAAAGGAATTTCAAATCTACTGATGGCAGACTGGTCAAGGTATCAGGCGGTAATTATGGCAATAAAATAGATGCTGATGCTGAAAAAGAATATCTTTACAATGCATTTGTAAACGGAATCAATGAAGATCATGAACCCGTATATGAACATGAAGCACCTATAAAGGGGAAAAATGATCTTGGAAATACATATATTGAGATCGATCTTACTAAGCAGCGAATGTATTATTACCGGGATGGTGTCCTGGAGGTTGCAACAGATGTTGTTACAGGATGTACCGCTAACGGACACAGTACCATAAGGGGTACATATTATATATATAATCATCGTCAGAATACATATCTGATAGGGCCTGATTACAGATCTTATGTAAGATACTGGCTGGGGATTTATAAAGGCTACGGTATTCACGATGCCAGCTGGCGTTCAAAGTTTGGCGGTGAGATATACAAAACCGCCGGGTCACATGGATGTGTAAATACACCCTATGAGAATATCAAATCCATGTGGGAAATGGTTGAAGACGGCACTCCGGTTATTTTGTTTTATTAGTTGAAAAGCCTGATACTGGACAAATCAGGACATAAAGTATAAAATACTATTCAATTGCATAATTGTATACAACTAACATCGCAAGGAGGAGAAAAAAGTGTCTAGAGTTTATAATTTTTCGGCAGGTCCGGCAGTTTTACCTGAAAAAGTGCTTAAAGAAGCTGCAGAAGAAATGTTGGATTATAAGGGCTCCGGCCAGTCTGTTATGGAGATGAGCCATCGTTCAAAGGTCTATGATAACATTATCAAGGAAGCTGAACAGGATCTTCGTGATATTATGAATATTCCGGATAATTATAAGGTATTATTCCTTCAGGGCGGTGCTTCACAGTTTTTCGCAGAAGTTCCCATGAACATGATGAAAAACAAAAAAGCCGGATATATCATTACCGGACAGTGGGCTAAAAAAGCATTTGCTGAAGCAAAGATCTATGGTGAAGCAGTTAAACTGGCCTCCAGTGAAGATGAAACTTTCAGCTATATACCCGATTGCTCGGATCTTCCTATCACTGATGATATGGACTATGTTTATATCTGTGAGAACAATACAATTTACGGAACAAAGTTCAAAACTCTTCCTAACACCAAAGGCAAGGATCTGGTAGCTGATGTATCTTCATGTTTCCTTTCAGAGCCCGTGGATGTATCTAAATATGCCGTTATCTATGGCGGAGTACAAAAGAATGTCGGACCTGCCGGATGCGTCATTGCGATCATCAGAGAAGATCTTATAACCGATGATGTACTTCCCGGTACTCCTACCATGTTAAAATGGAAGACTCAGGCAGATAATGATTCGTTGTATAATACGCCTCCCTGCTACACGATATATATCTGCGGCAAGGTGTTCAAGTGGCTTAAAAAGATGGGCGGACTTGAAAAGATGAAGGAACTTAATGAGAAGAAAGCCAAGATTCTTTATGATTATCTTGATTCTTCAAAGATGTTCAGGGGAACCGTGAGAAAAGAAGACAGGTCTTTGATGAACGTTCCTTTTGTAACAGATTCAGATGAACTTAATGACAAGTTCATTAAGGAAGCAACTGAGCGTGGCTTTGTTAATCTAAAGGGGCACAGAAGTGTCGGCGGTATGAGAGCTTCGATATATAACGCAATGCCTATTGAAGGTGTTCAGAAGCTGGTTGAGTTCATGAAAGAGTTTGAGGAGAAAAATCATGTTTAATTATTTTTGCCTGAATCCTATTGCAAATGTAGGACTTGAGAAGTTCACGGATGAATTTGTTAAAACAGAGGATGTAAATAAAGCAGAAGGAATCCTAGTCAGATCTGCATCGATGCATGAGATGGAACTTTCGAAGGATCTTCTTGCTGTAGCAAGAGCCGGGGCAGGCGTTAACAACATACCTCTTGATGAGTGCGCAAAAAAGGGAATCGTTGTATTTAACACTCCCGGAGCTAATGCCAACGGTGTAAAGGAACTGGTCATTGCCGGAATGCTTCTTGCTTCAAGAGATGTTGTTGGCGGTATAGACTGGGTCTTAAAAAACAAAGACGATGCTGATATAGGAAAGAGCGCTGAAAAAGCTAAAAAAGCATTTGCCGGTACAGAAGTTCAGGACAAAAAGCTTGGTATCATAGGTCTTGGTGCGATCGGTGTTAAAGTAGCTAATGTGGCCAAGCATATGGGTATGGAAGTATATGGTTACGACCCTTATGTTTCTGTTGATGCTGCATGGAACTTAAGCCGTGATGTCAAGCATGTTTTAAACGTTGAAGAGATATTTGAAACATGCGATATCATCACCATACATGTTCCCTTGCTTGATTCTACTAAGGGGATGATTAACAAAGAAGCAATAGACAAGATGAAAGACGGAGTTATTATCCTTAATTTCGCCAGAGATCTTCTTTGCGATGAAAAAGCCGTGCTTGAAGGGATCAAAAACGGAAAAGTCAGAAAATATGTATCGGATTTTCCTAATCCGACAACTGCCGGACAGGAAGGGTGCATTGTTATTCCTCATCTTGGCGCATCTACAGAAGAATCTGAGGACAACTGTGCCAAGATGGCTGTTAAGGAACTTATGAATTACCTTAAAAACGGTAATATAAATAATTCCGTGAATTTCCCCAACTGTGATATGGGAGAATGCTCTCAGGCAGGTCGTGTTACTATCCTGCATAAGAACAATCCCAACATGATAACCAGATTTACTGCCTGCTTTGGTGATCTGGGCATCAATATCTCTGATATGACTAATAAGTCTAAAGGTGAGTATGCATACACAATGCTTGATATCGAGCAGCCTTCTACGGAGGATATAATCAATAAACTTAAGAGTATTGAAGGTGTGATAAGAGTCAGAGTGATTAAATAACTCATGAGCTTTAGTAAAGAGGTGCCTGATGGCACCTCTTTTTTGCTGTTATCGGAAATATAACATATTCTGATTTCCATTATAATTTCTATTTTCACGGATGAGTGTTATAATAAAACTAATAAAACGTTTTACGGGGATATTTCGTTTATATGAAAAAAAAGATAGCAGTTTTTGGAGCTGGCTGGGGTTCAGAGATCATGAACCAGTTCATGTCCGGTGTTGCAAACGGTATAAAGGATTTAAATGCTGATGTTTACCTGTTTCTTTGTTTTCCTTTATTAACGGATGCACTTACTTCTGCCAGAGGAGAACTTAATATATTCAAACTGCCGGTACTGGATGATTTTGACGGCGCCATAATTTTCGGAAATTCTATCGATCATGATGATGCATTCGAGTCTTTGGTAAAATCCTGTAAAGACGCACATATCCCAACTGTAAGCTGTGGCCGGAAACCCGATTACGGTTACTTCCTTACTCCGGACAATTATAACGGGATGAAACAGTTGTGCGAGAATCTTAAAAATGTTCATGGAATCAGAAAAGTATTCTATTTAGCTGGTTCTGCTAATCACCCTGATTCTTTGTTGCGTGCAAAAGCAATTTCTGACACCTTCGAAGAATTTGATTCAGATGATATCTTTTATACTAACTGGGATCTGACCTCTTCAGCTCGATTTATAAATGAATATATCAAATCCGGGAGAGAACTGCCGGATGCTTTCATGTGCGCTAATGACGGCCTTGCTATTTTTGCCGCGAGTGAGTTACAAAAGAACGGATACAGGATCCCGGATGATGTTTATGTTACGGGATTTGATGATACATACAGTTCTGCATTGTTTGACCCGACACTTACCACAGTCAGCCAAAATTTTGAAACCATAGGCTGTGATTCCGTAAGGATCATCATAGATTCAATTAACGGTAAAACTGTTCCCTCAGCCAGGATAATACCCTGTGTTTTAAAGAACAGAGAAAGTACAGAGTCAATAACAGACAGTGAAATAGCCAATTCTGCCAGACGTGATATCGGTCATAAACTTTTTGTTGACAGACTGATCGCAAATAATTTTGCAACCAAGCTCAACTTTCTTGATGCGGCGCTTTTATCAGGTCTCGAATTTATAGATATATACAGTTCACTTTCGTCTTTTTTCGGCGTGAATTCAGAGTTTGAAAAAGGTAATATGCATATACTTCTTGAACCCGATTATGAGAATTCCGTTTATGACGAGAGCATCACTCTTCGTCAGGAGGGTTACTCGGATTATATGTTTGACATCTTTTCCATGAATGATGGTCGGATCAGCTTTAATCCCAATTTCGAAACCAGACAGCTTGTTCCCAATATTGATGACAATTCAGATGAAAATCATACCTATATCTTTATGCCGCTTCATGATAATGAAAGGACAATGGGTTATTTTGTTTTCCGTGATATTGTTGATGAGATAGATAAGAACAATAATCTTGTAAGATATGAACAGAGACTCAATTCGATATTCATTAAATACCGTAAAAACCTGCTGGCCAATTATCTAAATAATAAATTAAAGATTATTAATGAAACCGATCCGCTTACAGGGGTAAAGAACAGAACTGCTTACGATTCTGTGGCTTCGAGAATCAATTCTCAGATATTTAACAGATCATGTGAAGATTTTGCTGTAGTTATCTTTGACATCAACAGTCTGAAGGCAGTTAATGATGAATTCGGACATGAATATGGAGATTCCTATATCATCAATTCTTGTAAAATGTTATGCAATATTTTCAAGCACAGCCCGGTTTTCAGGATCGGAGGCGATGAATTCCTGACTATACTAAAGGGTGAGGATTATGATGATAGAAACAGTCTTTTGATAGAACTTAATGACAGAATGGATGATCTGGCCATACAGGATATTGAAAGATGGAAAAAAGTCTCAATAGCATTTGGAATGGCGTTATATCAGAATAATAAAGATGAGAATCTTTCAGATGTATTTAAAAGAGCAGATACAGTAATGTATGAGAATAAAAAAGAATTCAAAGGAAAGGCTAACATACGTTAGCCTTTCACTGTTTAATGAATATCAATAGGGCAGGGAACCAAGATCAGTAACTCCGGCGCGCTCCATCGTATCCTTAAAATTCTGTTCCATCTTGACCTTTTGAGTTGAAGCCAGGTCCATATATCGTATAAAGATATCTTCAACACTGAGACCGCTTTTTAAAGCCAGTTCCTCCATTTTGGGTTTTAGCTTGTCAAGCTGCGTGGAAACCGGAGTTTTCTGAGGATCGATATCTCCCAGAACATTTTCTGCATATTTGTTTAATTCTTTAAGAATTTCCTCGTCTGTCATAGCATTCATGATAGCATCATGAACTTGTTTTGTACAGTTTTCTTTGTTAATATATTTCTGTATTTTATAGATCAGATGTGAGGGCGATCATATGAAAAAAAAGCTTTATAAATTTATGAACTGGCCTGAAATTGAGGCCGTTACTTATCGTGAGGAATCACATCCTTATGATGTTCTTGGCCCTCATAGTGTTTCGGGAGGCACGCTGTTCCAGGCCTTTTTTCCTGATGCTACTTTGATGAACCTTGTGATAAATGACCGTGAACATAAAACAATTGCCATGGAAATGGCTGATGAAATGGGCTTTTTTGCCCAGATAATCCCGGGCAAGCTTACTTATGATTATGAATATGAAGTCATTTTATCAGACGGAAGTTCGATAAATTACAAGGATCCTTACAGATTTTCGCATAAATTCATTTCAGATAAGAATATTTCTTCTTTTATATCCGGGACTCAGTATAAAGCATATGAGCTTTTTGGATCATTTCCTTATATTTCAGACAGGGTAAAGGGTGTCAGGTTCGCTCTGTGGGCCCCGTTTGCACTGTCAGTCTGTGTTATCGGATCGTTCAATGATTTCAGATCCGGATTTCATATGATGCATAAGAATGATGATTCCGGTATATATGAGATGTTTATCCCGCATGTATCTACTGACGAATGCTATTGTTATGAGATCAAAACCCGTGGCGGAGCAGTTGTTATAAAACCTGATCCGTTCAGCAGAAAGATCAGATATATTGACGGAAGGCCATATTCCGTAATATGTGATGATGCTTTTGAGTTTACTGATGATGAGTTTATATCCGGATGTACCGATCACATTAAAGATAAACTGTCTGTCTGTGAGATCGATCCGGAATCTTTACTGGGCCCGGATGACTATGATCTGCCTGATATAAAGAGTTTTGCAGACAGGATAGTTAAACATGTCAAGGATTTTGGATATGACTATGTTAAATTTCTTCCTTTTACGGAAAGTCTTACCGATCATCCGTCCCAAGATCCCGCTGCATTCTTTTATGCACCTTCATCTGTCCTGTTTGAACCAGTATCACTTAAAGAACTTGTCAATGTGCTTCACCGTAACGGAATAGGAGTTTTATTTGACTTTGGATGCACATGCTTTTCTGCATCTAACGATTCTCTTAACTGTTATGACGGCACATGCCTCTATGAACATCTTGATTCAAGAAAATCCACGCATCCGGGACGTGATGCGCTGAATTTCAATTATTCCAGACCTGAGGTAACTTCGTTCCTTATATCTAATGCCCTATATTATATAGAACAGTTTCATTTTGACGGATATTATATCAATGAAACATCCTCTATGATTTATCTTGATTACCATAAGGGTGAGGGCGAATGGTTGCCTAATCAGTACGGTGGAAATGAAAATCTTGACGGTATCGAATTTATCAAGCATTTAAACTCAGTACTAAAAAAGAAGCATAAGGATATTATTCTTATCGCTCAGGATGATGCGGCATACAGAGGTGTGACAGTGCCGGTATCCGAGGACGGACTGGGATTTGACTATAAGTTAAACAATGGTTTTTCGGATGATTATCTGTCTTATATTTCATATGATCCGTATTTCCGTGCTCATCATCATAATGAGTTGACTTTCAGCATGGTTTATCAGTATTCCGAGAACTTTATCTGCGGATTTCCATACAATTATTCTTTACAGGATACCGGTGCGTTTATACAAAATATGCCCGGAGAGGATGAAGAGAGGATTGCCAATCTGAGACTGAGCTATGCTTATCTGTTTATGCATCCCGGTAAGAAAATGCTGATGATGGGACCGGATTTCGGCTCGGAATATGTTTTCGGTAGAAGTTACCGGCTTGATTTTGGGATTCTTCGCAAAAATGCCCACAAGGGATTGAGAACCCTTATAAGGGAATTAAACAAGCTCTATTCTTCTAACAGAGCATTATATGAACTTGATTATACTCAGGAAGGCTTTGAATGGATCAACTGCATCAGTTCAAATGAATGCACTCTGAGTTTTATGAGAAAAGGAATAAATGATAAGGATACTCTGCTTGTCATATGTAATTTTGCAGGAGTGATAAGAAATATAACAGTCGGGACTCCATATCCGGGAAAATACAAAGAATTGCTGAACACCGATGATAAAATATTCGGAGGCGGCAACCTGACAAATACCAGAACAAAAGTCGTATCGGAAAAGGAAGCCGACGGAAGACCATATTCAATTGAGGTAAAACTCGCTCCTTTGTCACTGGCAGTATTTAAGTATATACCCTTTACGGAAACAGAAAAATACAAGATCGAAAAGAAAAAAGAAGCGATCATAGCTGACTCCAATGCAGCAAAATACAAAGAAGAAGCACGTATAGCTCAGCTGGAATACGATGAGGCTAAAGCGGCTATGGAAGAAGCTGTTGAACGGATGAATGAGGCCGAAAAACGCGTTAAGGCCGCCCTTGAAAACGAAAAGAAAGAGCTATCAAAAGCTAAAAAAGCTCTTGAAGAGGCAAAGTAATACTGTTTTTTTTCATTTTTATCTGATATAATATCTTTCGATGCTTCCGTAGCGCAGTGGTAGCGCAACTGATTCGTAATCAGTAGGTCATGGGTTCAAGTCCCATCGGGAGCTTTGAGTTTAATATGACCCTCGACATGTTGTCTTGGGTCTTTTTTTGTGATATATTTTATTCAATGCAATTAAATTGAGATTAAATTTTGGGAGATGTTTTATGGCTCAGCTTTGGGGAGGAAGATTTACCAAAGAAACTGAAAAAAAGGTATTTGACTTTAATGCTTCGATCAGCTTTGACAAGGCTCTTATCGATGAAGATATTGAAGGCTCCATAGCACATGTGGTCATGCTGGAAAAGCAGGGCGTTCTTAATCTGTCCGAAAAAGATTCTATAGTCAAAGGACTGACCGAAATAAGAAGCGAGGTGGAAACCGGTAAGACCAGGATAACTGATGAATATGAAGATATTCACAGTTTTGTTGAAGCCAAGCTTATAGAAAAGATAGGTGATGACGGCAAAAAGATGCATACAGGACGTTCGCGTAACGACCAGGTTGCGCTTGATATGAGGATGTATGTGCGCAAAGCCCTTGATGCTACTGCCGACAGTATCGTCAGATTACTTGAGACGATCAACAGGATAATGGAAGATAATATTGAAACATTCATGCCCGGATTTACGCATCTGCAGAAGGCTCAGCCTACCACACTTGCTCATCATTTTGGCGCATATTTTGAGATGTTTAAAAGAGATCATCAAAGGCTGAAAGACACATACAGACGTATGAATTATAATCCTTTGGGAGCAGGAGCATTTGCAGGTACGACTTATCCTCTGGACCGCAATTACACATCGTCGATGCTTGGCTTTGAAGGACCGACTGCTAATTCAATGGATTCTGTATCAGACCGTGACTATTGTATTGAATCACTGTCCGATCTGTCACTTATCATGATGCATATGAGCCGTTTTTCTGAAGAGATCATTATATGGAATACCAATGAATACCGGTTTGTGGAAATTGATGACGGTTATTCAACCGGGTCAAGCATAATGCCTCAGAAAAAGAATCCCGATATAGCCGAACTCGTCAGAGGCAAGACCGGGCGCGTTTACGGATCACTTATTTCGCTTCTTACAACCATGAAGGGCCTTCCGCTTGCTTATAATAAAGATATGCAGGAGGATAAAGAAGTTACATTTGATGCGTTTAAGACGGTCAATGACTGCCTGGATCTATTTAACGGAATGTTGGATACTATCAGGTTTAATAAAGAGATCATGGAAAAAAGCGCTGTGAGAGGATTTACAAATGCTACAGACGCTGCTGATTACCTGGTTTGCAAAGGAGTTCCGTTCAGAGATGCACATGGAATAATCGGTCGAATCGTCATATACTGCATTGACAAGGGAATTTCTATAGATGAAATGACTATCGAAGAACTTAAAGGTTTTTCTGAATGCTTTGATGATGATATTTATGATGCTATCAGTCTTAAAACATGTGTTGAAAAGAGGGTGACAGTTGGTGCTCCCGGTAAATGTGCCATTATGGAAGAACTTAAGAAGAACAAAGAATTTCTTGAAAAAATTAAAGAGGAGACATGAAAAATGAGTGAAAAGTTAAAGGTTGGTATTTTAGGCGGTACGGGTATGGTCGGGCAAAGATTCATCTCTTTGCTGGAAGATCATCCCTGGTTTGAGGTTGCAGCTATCGCAGCCAGTCCCAGAAGTGCGGGCAAGACATATGAAGATGCTGTCGGCAATCGATGGAAAATGGATACTCCGATGCCTGAGAAGGTCAGAAAAATGGTAGTTATGAACGTAAATGAGGTAGACAAAGTATCTGCTTTGGTTGATTTTGTCTTTTCCGCTGTTGATATGACCAAGGATGAGATCCGTGCTATCGAGGAGGAATATGCCAAAGCTGAGACACCTGTAGTATCAAATAATTCTGCGCACAGATGGACTCCTGATGTTCCGATGATAGTTCCCGAGATCAATTCTTCCCATATTGCGGTAATTGATTCTCAGAAAAAGAGACTTGGCACTAAAAGAGGATTTATAGCAGTAAAGCCTAATTGTTCCATTCAGTCATATACTCCCGCATTAACAGCCTGGAAAGAGTTTGAACCGTATGAAGTTGTGGTTTGCACGTACCAGGCTATTTCCGGTGCAGGCAAGACTTTTAAAGACTGGCCTGAAATGATTGAAAATGTTATCCCTTATATCGGAGGCGAGGAAGAAAAATCCGAAAAGGAGCCTTTAAGAGTATGGGGCAAAGTTGAGGGTGACAGAATCGTACCTGCAGATGATGTAAAGATCACCGCTCAGTGCATCAGAGTGCCTGTTCTTAATGGGCATACTGCAGCATGCTTTGTCAAATTTAAAAAGAACCCTTCAAAAGAACAGCTTATAGATAAACTGGTATCATTTAAAGGCGAACCACAGGATCTTAAGCTTCCTTCGGCGCCTAAGCAGTTTATCAGATATATGGAAGAAGATAACAGACCGCAGGTTAAACTTGATGTCGATTATGAGAGAGGAATGGGCGTGTCGATAGGCAGACTCAGAGAAGATTCAATTTATGACTGGAAATTTGTCGGATTGTCTCATAATACATTAAGAGGCGCTGCGGGCGGAGCTGTTCTGTGTGCTGAACTACTCAAAGAAAAGGGGTATATAAGCGCTAAATAAGTACAAACTGCTTATTGGTGCTTGGGGTCAGGTTACATCATATGGACGAATTACGTTATCAGGTCGATCTTCTTAACGCCATGAACAGCCGTCTTCAGGCTGATGAAAGAATGTACAGGTTGGTCTGCTCCACTTCCCTTAGTGCTATCCTTTATATAGATTGCAAAAAGGGAAGTGTCAGAACACTGGCCAATTGGGAGTCATTTTTTCCGGGCGTTGAGATCACAACACCCAATGACATATCAAAATTATATTCTTATATAGAAGAACCGTCGGTTCTTTCTTTTCGTGACCTTCTTCATACCAACAAACCTGATGAGACTATATCCGGAACATACCGGATGGCTGATGAAAACAGATATATTGAAGTTGAGATACAATCGCTATTTGATCAGATGGGATCTTTATCTGACAAGATAATCAGATTCAAGGATGTGACCAAGGAACATGCTCAGAATGATGAGCTGACCTATATGGCATATTATGATTCCAATACAGGACTTATCAACAGAAACTATTTTGTATCTAAACTGTCCAACCTGATAAAAAGAGCCGAAGAAGACAATTCTGTGATTTCTGTCATGTTTCTGGATCTTGACGGATTTCACAAGATAAACGATGGAATGGGCATAGTAGTCGGAGATGAGATAATACAGGTTTTCGGCCAGATGATAAAGAGATATGAAAACGATAATGTTATAGTATCTCATTTTAACAATGATACTTATTGTATAGCTATTTATAATCCCGGGGCAGCGCTTAATGCCAACAGTATCTTTTATGAACTTCGCGAAGCGGTACGTAACCCCATAAAGCTTACGAACGGATCCGAAGCGCTCATATCATTTTGCGCCGGAGTTGCCGATTATCCCGAGTCTGCTCAGGGACCTCTTGAACTCATCAACTGTGCCGAGATAGTAATGTTTAAGGCCAAGGAAAAGGGCAGAGGTCAGATCCAGTATTTTGATGCTCCGATACTAAAGGATTTCCTTTCTAATGTTACGATTGAAAACAAGCTCAAGGATGCTGTATTTAATGAAAACTTTACCATGAATTTTCAGCCGCAGTTCTTTGTTGAGAGTAACAGGCTAAGGGGAGTGGAAGCGCTGATCAGATGGAAGGATAAAAACGGCGAAATGATATCTCCGTCGGTCTTTATTCCAATCGCAGAAAAGAATGGTGCGATAATACCGATAGGCAATTTCGTTATCAAAGAAAGTATCAGGAATTATGTTCAGTGGAAGAAAAAATACGATACTGACATGATACTTTCAATCAATATTTCAGCAGTACAATTCAGAACCGAGAACTTTGCTCAATCAGTACTTGATGTAATATCTTCCTATGATGTAAATCCTGAAGATATTGAGCTTGAGATAACTGAGAGCTTTCTTATCGAGGATTTTTCCGATGTTATTGTTAAACTTGAGATATTAAGAGAATATGGCGTCAGGATTTCTCTGGATGACTTTGGAACCGGTTTTTCTTCATTATCATATCTGAAGGGACTGCCTATTGATACTTTAAAGATTGACAAGGAATTTGTTGACAGTATCTGCATAGACGAAAACTCAAGGATAATACTGGATACTATCATATATATGACGAAGAAACTCGGCTTTGAGACGATAGCCGAGGGAGTGGAGAACAAAGAACAGTATGATTATCTCAAATCCGTAAATTGTGATTGCATTCAGGGATTCTATCTGGCTGTCCCGACAGACAGTGAAGGTATTGAAAGGCTGTTAGCTGACAGATCCTTATAAGGGGTATTAAATATGCTATTAGGACGAACATCGGAACTTAAACATCTGAATACATATTATGATCAGGAAGGCTCTCAGATCATGGTCGTATATGGACAGCGCAACATTGGCAAAACTTCATTGTTACGTTCATTTGTTGAGGACAAGCCGTTTCATTATTACAGAGCAAGAAGCGCATCTTGCCGCCAGCAGCGCTATAACTGGGGCATGGAGCTTGCCGAGGAAGATGTTAAACTTCTGAAATATCCTACTTATATGGATATCTTTAAAGCCATCATAAAGGGTGAAAAAGAAAAAAAGATAATCATTATCGATGAATTTCAATATATCATAAAATCCTCAGAAACTTTTATGAAGGAATTGATCAGCTTTGTACACAGTTACTGGCAGCAACAGAACGTTATGATCGTTCTTGTCAGTTCTTCTATCGGCTGGGTGGAGAATTCCATGATAAACAAGATAGGTGAAGCTGCATATGAATTATCATCATTTCTCAAGGTCAAGGAACTGTCATTTGAACATATGATGGAGTTTTTCCCGGGTTTTTCCATGGAACAGTGCATAGAATCCTATGCTGTTTTAGGCGGAGTTCCGGGATTGTGGGAGCATTTTTCGGACAAACAGTCAATCAGAGAGAATATCAGCCGGTATATACTGGATATGCACTCTCTGTTGCGTTTTGAGGGGCAGAGGATCGTTGAAGAAGAGCTCAGGGAAACCAATGTATACAATACTATTTTATCTTCAATAGCTGCCGGCAACCATAAACTTAACGATCTGTATCTCCATACTGAATTTTCAAGAGCCAAAATTTCGGTATATCTTAAGAATCTGATGGAGCTTGAACTTGTTGAGAAGGTTTTTTCTTATGATACGGATGGCAAAGAAAATACACAGAAGGGTATATACAGGATCAGCAATCATTTTGTGAATTTCTATTTCACATATATTTATCCCAATCTGACCGATCTGGAGACTATGGTCGGTTCGGAATTTTATAAGAAACACATTGCTCCAACATTTAAATCATATGTAGCAGAATACTTCAAGACCGTCTGCAAACAGCATATCGAGAAATGGAATAAATGGAAGGAGCTGCCTATCGAGATCGACAGGATCGGTGAGTGGGTAGGCAAGATCGGTAATATCGACGTAATAGCTCAGAACGAGGAAGGCAAGACCATAGTCAGCATATGTAACTGGGATAAACCTCTTATGAGATATGATGATTATGAATGGCTTTTGTTCTGCTGCAAGGAAGCAAAGATACATGTAGATTATGTATATCTTTTCTCTGTTAAGAGATTTGACGAAAAACTGAACCTGGAAGCCAAAGTCAAACCAAACCTTAAATTGATCAGTTTGGAAGATATGTAATGGGAAAGAATCTTTATATTGCCGAAAAACCGTCTGTTGCAAGGGAATTTGCAAATGCTCTTAAGATAAACGGTCGTTCCGGCGACGGTTATATCGAATCGGATGATTCCATCATCACCTGGTGTGTCGGACACCTGGTAACGATGTCTTACCCCGATGCTTATGATGAAAAACTAAAAAAATGGTCTCTTGAGACTATTCCTTTTATACCCTCGGAATATAAATACGAGGTCATTTCTGATGTAAAAAAACAGTTTGGTATTGTTTCCGGACTGCTTAACAGAATTGATGTTGAAGTCATATATGTATGTACCGACTCCGGTAGAGAAGGAGAATACATATATCGTCTGGTAGAGAAAATGGCTGATGTAAAAGGCAAAACACGTAAACGGGTCTGGATCGACTCACAGACCGAAGAAGAGATCCTTCGCGGGATCAGAGAAGCCAAAGATCTGTCAGAATATGATAATCTGTGCTCGGCAGCATATCTTCGAGCCAAGGAAGATTACCTGATGGGTATTAATTTTTCACGTGTTCTTACGCTTAAATACGGTTATCCGGTTAAGAATTTCCTTAAACTAGATAAGTGCGTTGTTTCAGTAGGAAGAGTCATGACCTGTGTTCTGGGCATGGTTGTTAACAGGGAAAGACAGATACGGTCTTTTGTTAAAACTCCTTTTTACAGAGTGATGCTGCAAGGATCGCTATCAGATATACGCATAGATCTTGAGTGGAAGTCTGTTGAAGGCTCTAGATATTTTAATACCCCTTATCTTTACAAGGAAAACGGATTTAAGGAAAAAGCTGATGCACAGTCCCTTATCGATTCTTTATCAGGTAAAGATGCAATAATACGAAGTGTAGATAAGAAAAAAGAAAATAAGAATGCACCATTGCTTTATAATCTGGCTGAACTTCAGAATGAGTGCTCAAAGGTATTTAAGATAAGTCCTGAAGAGACGCTTAAGATAGCTCAGGAACTTTATGAAAAGAAACTGACAACATATCCGAGAACCGATGCCAGAGTACTGTCTACAGCTGTTTCTAAGGAGATAGATAAAAATATAAGAGGTTTAACAAATTATACTCCGACTTCAGGGTTTGCTGATGAAATACTTAAAAACGGTTCATATAAGAATCTGTCAAAGACCAGATATGTTAACGACAAGCAGATCACGGATCACTATGCTATCATACCTACCGGGCAGGGATTCGGCAATCTTAAAAACCTCAATCCTATGATTCAGGGTGTATATGAACTGATCGTCAGAAGATTCCTAAGTATATTTTATCCGCCTGCTGTATTCAGAAAACTCTCAATAAGGGCTGACATAGATACAGAAGCTTTTTTCGCCGGATTTAAGTTCCAGGAGGATCCCGGTTATCAGGTAGTGGCTGCGAATACTTCCAGAAAAAAAGAGGATAATGCTGCAAAGGATAATAAAGAAGAAAAAGAAGATTCCGGCAGTAATGATGAAAATGAAACTGTCCTTGACGAAGATATGATGAAAGCCATTTCATCATTAAAAAAAGGTGATGTTCTGCATAACGAAGGCTTCGAGATCAAAGAAGGGATAACGTCACCGCCCAAGAGGTATAATTCAGGATCTTTGATCCTTGCAATGGAGAATGCGGGTTCCCTGATCGAGGATGAAGAATTAAGATCACAGATCAAGGGAAGCGGTATAGGAACCAGTGCGACCAGATCCGGAATACTTGAAAAACTGGATAAAAACAAATATCTGTCCACAAATAAAAAGACTCAGATTGTAACTCCCACATTGTTGGGAGAGATGATCTATGATGTTGTTGACAGCTCGATAAAGCCTCTGCTCGATCCGAAACTGACTGCCAGCTGGGAAAAGGGATTAACAGGGGTGGCGGAAGGAACGATATCCGAAGAAGAGTATCTTCAGAAAATGGATGATTTTGTCATAAGACGCACCAATATGGTTAAAAATCTGCATAATGAAAGCGCTCTTCGACAAAAATTTATGTCTTCAAGCGC
>JAILAN010000171.1 GCA_024681595.1 Lachnospiraceae bacterium | reverse complement strand
CGGTAGCGCATATATGTGACAGATTCTCTTTTGTGAAGCATAAGACGGACAGAGCGTTCTTCAGGTTCAGGGTAGCGCAGATACGTAAATGTAAGGCAGTCACATATGTTCCTCAGGGTATCATGAAACTCAGGGCACTTCCTAACGGGATCAAACAGGAACTGTATAAACGAGTAGATACCAGGGGATATGACATAAGTCACATGATCAAAAACACAGATCTCAGAAATAATGTGGAAGAACGCAGTCTGGTCTATATGGAAGGCGATAAGCCGATGGGTCTCATGCTGGTGCAGGACATGAAGTCGCTGCCCGATGGAGACAAGTCGGGCGCTTTCGGCATAGTATTCCCTGAAGGTGCATCAGCCGATATCGCACTCATCTATATAGGCTCAACGCAGGTAAAGGCACCTTTGTATCTGGTCAGTGCTCTCGCAAGGGATATACTGACCGTATATGAGGAAAACGAAGTCATAACCGGATACTTCCCCGAGAGTCATCTGACGAAACTACTTGAGGGAACGCTGGGTATACAGGCTATGCGCGAGATAACCGGCGAATTCATGTTGGATAGTTTGGAGAGATACTATGAGTGATTTCAAAGAAAAACTCAAATCAAGAACAGACAGTCTGAAGGTGACCGTTGATGGCATCCTTGGTAACCGGGAAGCTCAGGGTAACGATGCCTATAAGATACCGGAAGAGGCAGGTTATAATGTCAGGACCAGATCGCGTGAGGTTCAGGCACAGGAGGAGTTCCGGCGGAAATACAAGGCTAAGCATAAGGCTGCTCTGGACAATGTGGAGATTGGAGTGCAGGCACCGGCGGAATATGCTCCTGAGGATGTGGCATTACAGGAACGTAAATACGGGTATTTCTCCCATACCAAAAAGCAGAGGATCCGCAGTGCAAAGAATCAGAAGGCTTTATGGAAGGAATCAATAGATAGGTTAGAGGCCAATGATACATACGAGTTTGACGTAAAAGAAAAGATGACCGAGGATGCACTGGACCTTATGGCCAGCACCAGACGTCTGGTTGCCATTGGGTCCAAAAAGAAGGAACTCGTCGATGAGATACTCACAGCCGAAGCATTGAACGCCCTTAAGGAAAAGGATGCTCATGCCGAAGCGGCACTCGAAAAATACAAGAATGCGATAATCGATCTGGGTCCCTCGATAGAGGTTGTTCCGGATGATTATGAGATCATAAACGGAGATCTTCACTTCAGCGAGGAATCCGTTGAGCGTTACAAGGCATATCTGCGCTTTGTTGCGACCGATCCAATGGGGGCTGTGGAGGCAGCCGTTACGGACAGTCTTCATCAGGTGACCTCCTTCCCGGAAAAGATGCTCGGGATGAAGGCCATGCCTCAGACATTTGACCGTCTGCTGCAGATCAGAAACCGCTACTCCGCCATCAACAAACTACGTAAACTGCGCCAGTTACCCGGGGATGTACAGGATAATAATCCCATGGGCAAGGTGATGACCAAAATCTATCCCAGAGTCGATGAGGCTGCGGAGCACGGCGACGGTGAGGAGCATGATCATAAGCATGAACATGACGAGAAGGCCAACTTTGACTTCATCAGAAATATGGAAACTGCTCTTAATTCAGACATGGCCGTATGTCTTGGCAAAGCAGGTATCAGCTACAAGATAGGCCTCTTCGGAAGCAAGAGAAACAAGACACTTATCGATTCGGACGGTAACGCTTCAAGGAATGGTGTTGCTCTGCTCAAGAGCAATCTGAAGGCTCTGCCACAGGCTGAGAGTGAAGAAAAGAAGCGGCTGAATGCCGAGCATTGGAAAGCCCGTGAGAAGGCTGCATATGATGAGGTGAAGAAAAAACAGAGCGAAGAGGAGAAATCCAAGCCCGATGCATACGGGATCCTTGAGGCTGTAAAGAAGATCCAGACCGAAGCCGGCAAAAAGAAAAAGATCAGATACAATACCGCAATGGCACAGGAACTGGAAAAGCGGATCGTGGACCTGAGCGTGACCATAGACGAGTTAAAAGACAGGGTAGCCAATAATGCCGCTGCTCTGGAGCTTGATCAGGTAAAGATGTCACGTGAACTTACCGAGCGTATGAGGACAGGGGCCGAAAGGGCGCAGTATGATCTTTTCTATCTGGTAGAGAGGGCTCAGGGATATATCAATGCCTACGATCATATGCTGAGGGGGTCCCAATTAAACGTCCACGGTACAGCCAT
>JAILAN010000143.1 GCA_024681595.1 Lachnospiraceae bacterium | reverse complement strand
AAAGGATACTATCATGGACAAGATAAAAAAACGGATATATGACATCATTCAGATAGGTAACAAACAGGATATCCCCAGCCGGTTGTTCGATCACTTCATAGTGATAGTGATACTGGCAAATCTCGCTGTCACATTCATGCAGACCTTTGATGAACTGGATCCGTATGGCAGTGTGCTTGATATCATCGAGACCGTGACCATCATCATTTTTACCGTCGAATATATACTTCGGCTGTGGACCTCGGAATACCTCTATCCCAAAAAAACACGTGCGGCGGCTCTTATAGCCTTTGTCCTGTCCTTCTACGGACTTATCGACCTGCTCTCATTCCTGCCTTTTTATCTGCCTTTCTTCTTCCCTGCAGGAATAGTGGCTTTCAGAATGTTCAGGGTGATAAGAATATTCCGGCTGTTTAAGATCAATGCCCAGTATGATGCTTTTAATGTGATAATAGATGTCATAAATGAAAAAAAGAACCAGTTGATCTCTTCAATGGTCCTCATCCTCATATTCCTTATGGCTTCTTCACTTTGCATGTATTCGTTCGAGCACGTAACCCAGCCGGAGGCATTCAAAAATGCGTTCTCCGGCCTGTGGTGGGCTGTCTCGGCCCTGTTGACCGTAGGATACGGAGACATATATCCGGTCACCTTCTGGGGACAGTTTTTTGCGATAATAATAGCCTTTCTCGGAGTCGGGCTGGTGGCGGTCCCAACCGGTATCCTAAGTGCCGGATTCATTGAAAAATACACATCGATCAAAAAGTATCATGCTCTCGGACATGATATAGAATTTGAAGAGATAATCATCAAAGAAGGTCATCCCTGGATCGGAACACCCGTCAAAGAACTCAATATGCCTTCAGATACCCTGATCCTGATGATCGAGAGAAATAATAAGACCATCATCCCTAGCGGAAGTACCGTCATTGAAAAGGATGATGGCCTGATAGTTTTTTCTCGCGATGACTGATTATCTTCTGGCAGCAAGTACCTCTTCAAATTTTACTCCGTATCCGTGAGTATCATCATCGAGCGTCTGTTTGATACACTTAACGATAAATTCACAGGCATCCTCTAATGCCGTCTGTAAAGACTGTCCGTTCATCAGATTGGCGATAATAACACTCGAGAAGATATCTCCTGTTCCGTGATAATTCCTCTCTATCTTAGTTGCAAAATATGATGTGGTCTCACCTGTTTTTTTGTTATAGGCAACTGCACCTATCTTGCCTTCTTCGTATGATACTCCTGTAAGGACAGCAGTCTCAGGGCCCATATCTGTCAGTCCCTTAAGGATGCTTGAAACTTCCTCCTCATTGGGATTCTCGTTATATGGTATGTCAAGCAGGAAAGCTGCTTCGGTGAGGTTTGGAAGAACGATATCGGCCTCACGGGTTATCGATCTCATTCCTTTAACGATATCCTCATTAAGCGCCACATATAATTTGCCGTAATCAGCCATGGCAGGGTCTACGATGAGCTGACCGTCTTCCTTAAGAAGGGTCTTTTTCATATCTTTGACCATATCAAACTGACGGATATCACCTATGTATCCTGTATAGATAGCATCAAACTTTATCTTTTCATCTTCCCAGTGTTTGATGATCTTGGGCATTTCCTCTGTAAGGTCATGAACGGTAAATCCCGTAAATCCGCCCGTATGTGTTGAAAGAATGGCTGAGGGCAGGATCGCGGTCTCGATACCGTATGCTGAAAGCACAGGCTGGGCGACCGTCAGTGAGCACTGTCCGTAGCATGATATATCCTGCACTGAAACTATTTTTTTTGACATTCTGTTTTCCTCCTCTTACAAACTGTGATCTTCAAGGTCATCTTTATTTCTATAAAGATTTATCATATATCACCTATTGTGTCAATAGGTTTTAGAATTGGTCAGTTATAATTTCTGGCCCCGAATATAGAGGATCCTACTCTGACATATGTAGCACCTTCTTCTACTGCGACCTCATAGTCTCCGCTCATACCCATGGACAGTTCTCTTAGCCCCAGTTTATCGGCGAGAGTCTTCAGGTTCTTAAAGTATATCCTGTTCTCTTCGGCATTCTCGGTATATGGAGCCACGCACATCAGTCCTTTGACTTCAATGCCCGGGAGTTTTTGCACTTCCCTGACCAGCTCTTCGCCTTCCGAAAGACTTCCTCCGTATTTACTTTCTTCACCTGCGATATTAACCTCAACGGTAACAGCGACGGTCACATTCTTTTTAACCGCTTCCTTGCTGATCTCACGGGCGAGCTTTAAAGTGTCGACACTATGTATCATGAATACACGTCCCACAATATATTTGACCTTATTTGTCTGCAGGTGACCTATCATATGCCATCTGATATCAACGGGTAACGTATCCATCTTGCCAACGAGCTCCTGCACGTGATTCTCACCGAAATCACGAATTCCGGCATCATATGCTTCCATGAGCATTTCATTGGGTTTTGTCTTGCTGACCGCGATCAAAGTTACCGTATCATAAGCACGGCCTGCTCTGTCGCAGGCCGCCTTGATATTGTCTTTTACATTTTTAAGATTATCTGCAATTCCCATTTTCTTACCAACTTTCAAATGGACCACTAACCCCGTCCCGCAGGTCCAAAAAATGGTCCACTAACCCCGTCCCGGAGGACCATTTCAGTACTCTGCCATATCTATCCCTTCGGCACCGCAATGTTCGAGGTGATATTCCTTCAGCATTCTGGCATCACATATCTGGCGATGCTCCATCTGCTGCCCGAACATTGAATTGACCCGATACAGAGCTTGCCTCTCCTCACGAAGCTCCGTAGCTAGCCAGTCGCTTGAGCGGTTCTCCATAAGAGTATGCGTTGCCTTTTCGGCTCTCATCGTGCTTCGCGAAG
Organism: Lachnospiraceae bacterium; assembly: GCA_024681595.1. Taxonomy (GTDB): domain Bacteria; phylum Bacillota; class Clostridia; order Lachnospirales; family Lachnospiraceae; genus JAILLW01. The sequence continues at coordinate 15,420 of JAILAN010000143.1, read as the reverse complement.
CGCCGCCCTGGTACACGCTCGAAGTTCCGCCCATCGGCGCCTTTTGAGGTTTATAGGCACTGACTGAAGGATGCGGTTTCGGTTGCGAGAAAATATCATTACCGGATGCGACCGGAGTCTGCGTGCGCGCTGCTTCAAACGGCTTGTTCCTAAGATCACGTGCCGAAGAGCCTGCCCTGTCCTTCTTGACCAGGCGGATTATTATGGCAAAAAATACAACGATCCATACTAATGAAAAAAAACCTGACATCTTTATCCCCTTATTCCGGCACATAATTTATAAATATGTCCCGAAAGATCGATGAATCCAGTTATACTGAGATTATTTTCTGACGCTCTCGGCTATAGCAGATACTGTTCCTGCAAGGTTTGCTATATCTGAAGGAACGATGATCTTTGTAGCCTGTCCGTTAGCCATATTCTCTGCTGCTTCAAGTGACTTTATCGTGAGATATTCCTTTGAAGGATTGGCTTCATTGATGAGTCTGATACTCTCGGCACGAGCCTTCTGCACTGCGAGCAATGCTTCAGCTTCACCCTGTGCCTCACGGATCATCTTTTCCTTAACGGCCTCAGCCTTTAAGATCGCAGCTTCCTTTTCACCTTCTGCCAGGGTGATTGCTGACTGCTTTTCACCTTCGGCGGTAAGGATCTTTTCTCTCTTTTCTCGTTCAGCTCTCATCTGCTTTTCCATCGCTTCTCTGATGGTTGCGGGAGGCTGGATGTTCTTAACTTCGACACGGCTGACCTTGATGCCCCACTTGTCGGTTGCTTCATCGAGGATACTGGTTATCTGACCGTTGATGCTGTCTCTTGATGTCAGAGTCTCATCGAGAGTCATTGAACCGATGATATTACGAAGAGTAGTTGCAGACAGATTCTCGATAGCTGCTATGGGACGTTCAACTCCGTATGTAAAGAGCTTGGCATCAAATACAGAGAAGAATACGACAGAGTCAACCATCATGGTAACGTTATCCTTGGTGATAACGGGCTGAGGCTCAAAGTCTGCAACCTGTTCCTTTAATGACACTTTCTTGGCGATCCTGTAAATGAATGGGATCCTGAAGTTCAATCCTGCGCTCCAGGTTGATGAATACTTACCGAAGCATTCAATGACCCATGCACTGGCCTGAGGTACTATGCTGATGCATCTTAACAGCAGAATGAGCAAGAGCACCAATACTACAAGTAAAATAATGATTCCTGTTTCCATTTTTATCTCCTTTCGGGATTCAAAAAAATATTATTAGATCACTTGGCTTTTTCTTCGGACTCATCCGGTTCGTATTCCTCGTAAGTCTTTACAAAAATATCTTTTTCAACAATATAACAATCGTGACTGTCATCGGACCTGACCGCTATATAGTCACCGGGTTCTCCGAGCATGTATTTATCCTCTGCCCATACCGGGAATATCTTTGTACGCTTGTCAAGTTCCCTGGCATGTATGTGTATCCTTCCGGTAGCATAGCAAACCTTCGCCATGTCACCAAGTTCGGCTATATCTCCCGTAGCCCTGTTTCTGATCGTGGGAATGTACTTGAAGTTCCTGAACTTTTCCTCATCCATATAGGGTTCTTCGGTTATAACGTAGTTGGCTCTGAACTTGTCAAAAATGTTCGAATATACCTCACCCTTTATTCCGATCATAATAACGAGATCATCCGAAACCGTCAGATCAAAATCTCCTTCCAGAGTTCTGATCGTAATAGGAGTTCCTATGGGGAAAATGTCCTTGGCAAAAACATATCCCGCCTTAAGATCCTTTTTCCTGGAATACGTCTGCATCCCGGTCGTATCCATCTCATAATCTTTGGCTACGATTATCTCGCAGTTATCGAAATAATCATTCATCCTGTCAGAGAAAAAAGCCTCGGCATGCAGTGTAGGATACTTTTCATCATACAGAGCACGGCTGATAAATCCTCCGGCCTTCTCATGATGGCCTCCGCCTGAGCCTACGTCTTTGGCCAGGAAGGCTGCCAGTTCATCGGCATGTACTTCCTTGACACAGCTCCTCGTTGAAAACTTGATCCCGTTATCCCACTCATCATATACGACACAGGTGTCAACTTCGGCTACCTGAAGCAGGAAGTCACTGATCACACCGAGAATATTCGGATCGCACTGATCTGCTTTGATGATCGCATATCTGTGGATCGGATTGTATATATGCCTGATCATGGCCACTCCCGCAATATCGAGCTCCTCGAGCGTATAATTGCAGTTAACGAGTGTACGTATCAGCGTCTTGTCATATTCGATAAGATCTCTGAGGTCGCTGTCTGTGGGATTGGCTATCTCGCTGAATGCGTTGGTATCGGTATAAAGTCCGTAATACAGCGCTGTCCCGAGCTTTATGTCCTCGATCTTCCAGTCGGCCTTTTTGAGCATCTTCCATACCAGCGTCGAGCAGCTGCCGAATGCGGGAACTATCTCGCTTAATTCCACGTTGTCCGTCTCTATCTGGTGATGATCTATTATCGCAACTCTCTCGGCCGGGATCTTCGTCACATTGCCGGCTCCGTACTGGCAATCCGTCGTAATAAGGAGTCCCGGGATCTTTGTCTTTTTCCTGCCGCCCTCACCGAATGAGCGAAGTAATTCATCGGTATCCGTCACATGCTCAATGATCTTGTCGATACCCAGTTCAGCGAGCATCAGCTTGAGGTTCGATTTGCGGATCTCATTACGGCCGGAGTAAATGAATCTTACCTTTTTGCCCAGAGATTCAAAATATCTGTATAGTGCAAACCCTGACGCTATTGCATCGGCGTCAGGGTTGTCATGACATTGTATTGTTATCGGATCAAAGTCCTTTAAATCTGACAGTTTCATGATTTTTCCCCACCAGTCGATTATACCACCGAAACGGCTATAAATCCACCGGATAATGGAAAAGCATCTGCCAGCGTTTATAGCCTAAGAAGCCTTGATATCGTCCATCTGAGAGGTGTAGAGCTTGTAGTATGCGCCCTTTTGGGCCATCAGTTCATCATGAGTCCCGGCTTCAAGTATTCCACCGTCATCTATGTACATTATGCGGTCACAGTTTCTTATGGTAGAGAGCCTGTGAGCGATGATGAATGATGTCCTGCCCTTTAACATGGTATCAAGTCCTTTTTGGAGGGCTTTTTCCGTCTGAACATCGATGCTGGATGTAGCCTCATCAAGAACGAGGATCGAAGGATCGCTGAGCAGGGTCCTTGCAAATGAAACCAGCTGTTTCTGGCCCTGTGACAGCAGCGAGCCACGCTCTCTGACCTCACTTTCGTATCCGTCGGTCAGCGTCCTTATGAATTCATCTGCACAGACGAGCCTTGATGCATCAACGATCTCGTTATGCGTTGCATCGAGCCTGCCGTACCTGATATTGTCCTCTATGGTTCCGGAGAAAATGAACGGATCCTGAAGCATTATGCCCATCTGTGAGCGAAGTGACCTTAGCGTAACCTTGGAGATATCCTGTCCGTCTATGAGTATCCGTCCGCTATCGAGGTTATAGAATCTCGATATCAGGTTTACTATCGTACTCTTGCCGGCACCTGTCGGTCCTACGAGCGCTATGCTCTGTCCTGGCTCGACATCAAATGAAACATTGTGAAGGACTTCTTTATCCTTTTCATAAGAGAATGATACATTTTCAAAGGTCACATGTCCCTTTATGGGTTTCATTTCCACCGCATCCGGAGCATCATCCACCGTGATCTCTTCATCCATGGTCTCGAATATACGCTCGAGATAGGCAATATTGTTGATGAAATTATTAAAGATGTTACCCAGGTTCATTATGGGCTGCCAGAATCTGGCCGCATAGCTTGAAACGGCAACTATCGTACCGACTGTCTTGTTCCCGGTTCCGAAAATAACGAGTCCAGCCACAAATATCGCAGCACGTATGAGGACCGCTATCGTATCGATACCCGGCCATACGAGGTTCGAATACCTGACCGCTGTCATCCATGTACCGCGGCAATCCTCGGTCAGATTATAATAAATGTCCGCATTCTCATCCTCTCTGGCGAACATCTGCGTAACCTTGGCCCCGACTATATTTTCCTGCAGATAAGCATTAAGGTTGGAGTTCTTGTTAGAGACTGCCTGCCAGGCCTTACGCTGTTTGTTCTTTATCCACAGCATGAATACCGCCAGGATCGGAACACCGCACAGCACTACGAGCGAGAGCTGCACATCCACAGAGAACATAAAGATGATTATGAATATGAGGTTCAGCACCTCGAGTATGATATTTATCAGTCCGTTAGACAGCATATCCGAAACAGAATTGACGTAGTTTACAACCCTGATCAGGATCTTGCCGTGCGGTCTGTCATCGAAGTACTGGAACGAGAGCTTTTGAAGGTGTGCGAAAAGGTCCTTCCTGATATCGTATATGATGTTCTGCGATACTTTGATCATCAGTTTCTGTCTGATGGTAATAAAAATGACACTGATGACATAAACTCCGACCAGAAATGCGCACAGCACCAGCAGCATCCTGATGTTTCCCGAGGGGATCACATCATCCAATGCCTTTTGCGTGATTATTGGGCCGAAGAGCGCAGCCGCTCCGCCGATGGCACTGAATAAAAATGCCAGCAGCATTCCCTTTATATATTTTTTGATATATGAAGAAGCCCTCAGCAGGTGTCTGATGTCAAAGGGTTCTTCGAGGTTTTCATCCTTGCGGTAGGTATTCTTTTCAGCCATCAGATCACCTCCCCCGTCTGGAGACATACCAGTTCATAGTAGTAGCCTTTTTGCTTTATCAGCTCTTCATGCGTACCTGATTCGGCTATACTGCCGTTTTTGAGCACGAGTATCTTATCCGCGAACCTGGTCGTCGATATCCTCTGAGCGATGATTATCTTGGTACAGGGGAAATCAAGGTGACGCAGATAATGCTGTATCTCCTTTTCGGTCTCCATATCAACCGCCGAAGTCGTATCATCAAGTATGAGTATCGAAGGTTCAACAGCAAGTGCACGGGCCAGAGATATTCTCTGTTTCTGGCCGCCCGATAATCCCACTCCGCGCTCGCCTATAATAGTCTCGTATCCTTCCGGCATCTTGGAGATAAAATCCGATGCTGCGGAGTACTTGGCGAACTTGATTATCTTATCCAGACTCATATGCGATACGCCATAGGCTATGTTGCCCTCTATCGAGTCGGAGTAAAGCAGCACATCCTGTGTAGCCAGGCCGATATTTCTTCTCAGGTCTGCCAGTTTGTATTTCCTGATATCCACGCCGTCTATCAGTATATGACCGCCCGTGGGTTCGTAGAACCTCGGGATCATCTGTATGAGACTCGTCTTGCCGCATCCGGTCTCGCCCATTATCGCTATGGTCTGTCCGGGTTCCGCTACAAACGAGATGTCGTTAAGAACATTGACATATCCGTCAAAATATCTGAAGGACACATTCTGAAACTCTATCCTGCCGTCAAATCTGCCGGGGTGTTCGATTGCATCAGGCATATCCTTTATTCCCGGCTCTGAATAGTAGATCTCCATTACCTTGTCGGATGCCGCAGCAAAGCGCTGGAATTCGTTCATAATATTTCCAAGCAGTCTCATAGGAACGGCCACAGCCCACATAAGTCCCGAAAAAGCCACATACTCTCCCATGGTAAGTGACCCGTTGATGATAAAGATACCTCCCACGAGGAGCAATACTACAGGCAACAGGTTGGCGCAGGTCTCCACATAGGGAAAGAACTTAAGCCATATCATATTGGTAGCCATGTTGGTCTGTTTGTAATCCGTGTTCACGACATCGAATTTCTCTATCTCGTAATCCTCAGCTGCAAAGGCCTTGACCACTCTGTTACCCGAGATGTTCTCCTGGGCATCGGTATTCATGTGCGCGAACTTTTCCCTCAATGATGCATGGAAGGGAGCGACCTTTCTCTTGAATATGATGATCAGTATCAAAATAAAGGGCGATATCAGCAGGATCGACAGAGCCAGTCTTACATCCATGATGACAAAATAAACCGCACATGCGCCAAAAAGTGTCAGGGACTCGATAACGGCCCTTATGACCCATGCGATATTGTGTCTGACCGCATCCAGATCACCGGTCATTCTGGTCATCAGATCACCGGTCCTGTATTTGCCGTAAAATGTCATATCCTGACGCTGGATCTTGTTGTAAAGGAAGTTACGGATGTTCGACAGTGCCGCCTGCGAAACCCGCTCATATCCCATACAGTCCAGGTATACGATAAGTACACGAAGCATCGTCAGTCCTATCATGGTAAGGAGCATGGAATAAAAAACGTCCCTGTTAGCAGCAATGGTATAAGGGGCATTTCTGGTCAGAAATCCGTCAACGATCCTTCCCGAATAGTAGGGAACGACCAGCTGCATCGAACTGTATGCTATTGTTCCTAATATTGCGAGGATAAAGGTGACCCTGTGTCCGCGCATATTTTCCCACAGCCATGAAAGCCGTGATCTGGGATATTTCATATTATCACCTGTAAATAAAAATCGTCACTACACGCAGTTTATCCGCGCCTTCGGCAGAAACCTTCCGACCGAAAGTGTATAGTGACGATTATATATCGGTAAATCCGTAATAAATATAGTAATTTCGTACTGTTTTATAACTTTATTTCATTTCTACTCGTGGCGAAGCGCTTCAATGGGGCTTAACTTTGCCGCCTTCTTGGCAGGATAGATTCCGAAGAAGATTCCGACGGCGCATGAAAAAGCCGTTGCTATAAATACCGTTCCGGCGCTTATTGAAGCCTTGATATCAAGTGCGCCGCATATAGCGATAGCTCCCAGCACTCCAAGTATAATACCGATGACGCCACCTATAAGGGTTATGATACCGGCCTCTGACAGGAACTGCCACATTATCGAATTTGTCCTTGCTCCGAGTGCTTTTCTTATACCAATCTCACGTGTTCTCTCTGTCACGGATACCAGCATGATGTTCATAACTCCGATACCTCCGACGAGGAGGGATATCGCCGCAACGAATGATACGAACAATGTGATAACGTTCATGATGGTATTGAACTGGCCGGATACATCGGTGAAGTTCTGCATCAGTATCTGGTTCTCTCCCTGACAGTGATGGCGTGACTCAAGTATCTTCATGGCCTTAGCCGCTACCTCATTGGTATACTCGGCGCCCTCTGTGTAGATATAGAACTGAGAGACATCATCTATATATAATCCGTACTTATTAGCCATGAATGTCAGCGGAACGTCTGCCTGAATATATGAGGAGTAACCGTTCATCATTGAGATCAGGGCAGAGTTTGAATCCTTCCTGACTCCGATTATCTTAAGATCCTGCGATATTCCCCATACCGTGGCATCAAATGACAATCCGACAACATCATCCGTTCCGAAAAGAGTCCTGGCCTGGGCATCGGTTATTACGCATACGGCATTGCCTGAGGCATAGTCATTATCATTAAAATACCGGCCATGCAGCATATCCTCCTTACCGTTATAGAAATAATCCGGAGTTCCTCCCTGCAGAACGATATCCATCGACACCTTGGGGGCTGTGACCGTACCCCATACACTCGTGGTCGGAGATGCTCCCTGGATATGGTCTACCTGTCGCTTTATTGCCTCTATATCATCCATGCTCATGGTAACGTATGTATCCTTACGGGTTGAATCCACGTAGAAGACGATCTGGCCGCCCGCCAGTCCTTCCAGCTCATCATTGACCGAATTGCTGACTCCGTTACCGATCGAGATGACCATTATGACCGAGGTTATTCCTATTATTATACCCAGCATAGTCAGGGCGGAGCGGCCCTTGTTATGCCTGATATTCATTATCGCTATCTTAATATACTCAAGTATCTGTTCCATTTTGTCCTTTCACGGTCTACGATTCAGGTACAGCAGTCACGGCTGTTCCTTCTTCGACTCCTTCAGGTTTATCCTTAAGTATCTGATCATCAGGTCCGACTCCGGAGATGACCTGTGCATCCAGATCGTTTATAAGTCCGAGTTCGATGTCACGCTTAACAACAGCTCCGTTCTCTACTACATATACGAAAGGACCGTCCACATCATAGTTAACTATGTCATTTGATATAAGAACCGCATCGTCGGCCTCACCCACGAGTATGCTGGCCTTGGCCTCCAGACCGAGAACCAGATTATCATCGGGATTCAGTATCTTAACCTGAGCTCCTACCACCGTAGAGCCGCTGTTGTTTCTCTCAGCCATCTTGTTTATGTGTGATATCTCACCTTCATATGTATTGCCGTTAATGGTCACCGTTGCCTTCTGACCCATCTTAACACTCTCAAGATCGATCTTCGTAAGGCTCACTTCAACAACTACATTTTCAAGGCTCTCTATAACAAGTGCTTCACTTCCTTTGGCAACATTAGCACCTTCGTTAATATTGAGTTTCGTAATGACTCCGTCAAAGTCTGCAGTTATACCACCCTGTACTTCGTTAAGGTCAGCCAGGCTTTCTTCAAGATCCATGACCGTACTTTCATGATTTGCTTCGAGTTCCTCTTTGGCTCCTGCCGTCATGGCTGAATCCTGGGCGGACTTTTTCTGTGTTTTCATCTCGGACTGATGAGTCTTTAAGTCGTTAAGTATCCTCGTAGCCTCAGTCAGTTCCTCCTGCCAGGCCCTGACCTGATCATTGTACTGCTGGTCATAGCCGTTCTCCTGGATCCTCTTTTGAAGGTTCAGGTAATCTTCGGTTCCGGGAGCGGTTTCCAGTAATGAAATCTGAAGCAGAGCTCCTTCATAGCTTATCGAAGCCTTCTTATCATCTATCTTCTTTTGAAGATCATCTACATAATTCTGGGCGAATTCAACCTGCTCATCGAGGATCGTCAGGTTCGTCAATGCCTCGGAGAGCTTGGCTCCGGTCTTGCCGTTGGTCTGGATAGAATTATTATAGCTGCCTTCGGTTGCGTCTTTTTTAAGCTCTGCCTTGGCAACGCTCTTTTCCAGTTTCTCCTCGTCGTATGTAAAAAGGGTCTGTCCCTTTTTAACAGAGTCTCCGACCATAACATCAACACTGTCTACCGTACCGTCTACCAGTGAATAATAGGTTTTGGTATCGAGGGATTTGATCGTACCGCTGACTTCTATTGTCTGCTTTAGCGATCCCTTTTCCGGAGATGTAACCATCACTATGGGAGGTGCGCTCTTGGCGATCGCATTCGACACTATGATAAAAATGACTATCACTGCTGCAACGGCTCCGATGATTATCCACTTGACACCCTTTGAGGATTTTTTATCCTTATTGTTCTTGACAGGCTTATCGTGTTTTTTACCGTGCGAGGCCTTGTCGCCCGAGGGCTTTATATCATTGATCTGTGCCGTTATATCTTCTTCTTTAGTTAATATTGTTTCATTCTGAGTGCTCATTTTCTGCTCCGTTTCCGTCATACATTCTCATTCATTCTATCTTCAACGATCTGGCCGTCCCTGATCCTGATGATCCTTTTGGCCGAAGCCGCGATCTCATTATCATGGGTGATGAGGATGACTGTTCGTCCCTCTTCGTGAAGTCGTTTCAGTATTCCCATGATCTCCTTCGTTGAACCCGAATCGAGGTTACCTGTCGGTTCATCGGCGAGGATGATAGGAGGTGCCTGTGCTATTGCTCTGGCGATCGCAACTCTCTGCTGCTGGCCTCCCGACATTTCCGCGGGTCTGTGTGAGCTTCTGTTACCAAGCCCGACTATCTCCAATGCCCTCTCTGCCAGTTCTCTTCTTTCCCTGGCCCCGACGCCTCTGTATATAAGAGGCAGTTCCACGTTTTCAAGGGCAGTGAGGTTGGCTATGAGGTTGAATCCTTGGAACACAAATCCTATTTCTTTATTTCTGATATCCGACTGTTCATCATCTGTCAGTGTCGAAACATCCTTGCCATCCAGTATGTAGGTCCCGCTCGTCGGTACATCGAGACATCCCAGCATGTTCATCAGTGTTGATTTACCTGAACCGGACTGTCCGATTATCGCCACGAACTCTCTTCGGTTGATGGTCAGGCTCACATGATCCAGAGCCCTGACTTCGTTTTCTCCCGGGTTATATATCTTGCACATATCCCGGATCGTTATCAATTCATTCATTTCCGTATCCTGTTATCAGCGTCTGCGTTCTGTGTTATTATCTTTTTCTCATTTTGACAGCATTTGGCAGGCGCATGTATTACTGTACTATACAGATAGTACACTAGTGCGATATTAATGTCAAGCAATTTTTTTTAACATTTTTCGCGTCAGCACTTTAGTATGTCAGCGCAATAAAACACTTAATCAAAGATACTACAATATGTCGAAATCAGCAATATGGGAAACATTAAAGAATTATTAAAAAGGATGAAACCTGATACGGTCTCACCCTTCGTAATCGAATGTTTTTAAAAAGCTTCTTAGTCTTTCGCTCTTCGGACGGTCAAAGAACTCATCCGGAGAGCCCTCCTCAACTATATGTCCGCCGTCCATGAAGATCATCCGGTCGGCCACTGCCCTCGCAAACCCCATCTCATGAGTGACGATGACCATCGTCCGCCCTTCCCTTGCAAGTGACAGGACCACATCGAGGACCTCTCTGACCATCTCCGGATCGAGGGATGCCGTTATCTCATCAAGTAACAGCACCTCCGGGTGCATGATGAGGGCTCTTACTATAGCAACTCTCTGCTTTTGTCCGCCGGATAATTGTCTGGGATATTTGTCTTTGTGCGAGCTTAGTCCGATCCGCTCAAGCAGTTCCAGTGCTTCCTTTTCAGTCTCCTTTTTATCACGTTTCTGGACTTTTACGGGTGAGAGCGTGATATTCTGGAGGATCGTTTTGTGCGGAAAAAGGTCATAGCTTTGGAAGACCATTCCTATTCTTTCGCGTATTTTATATATGCTCCTGTTGTTTGGATCGACCGGCTCTCCATCCAGCGTTATCCTGCCCTCCCTGATACTCTCAAGGCCGTTAAGACATCTTAGGAATGTACTCTTGCCGCAGCCGGATGGTCCGACTATGACTACGACCTCACCCTTATTAACGGTCAGGTCTATATCTTCAAGAACCGGGGTGTTATCATAGTCCTTGAATAAATGCTCGATCTTCAGGATTTCTTTTGCATTATCGCTCATTATATGCTCCATCTCTTTTCAAGATATACAGACAGCCTGCTTATCGGATAGCAGGCAATAAAATATAGAAGAAAAACGGTTGCAAAGATACCGAAGGCCGCATTGGGTGAACTCTTGCGGTTAGCCTCTATGATCTGCTGCCCGACCTTCAGTACCTCGACTATTCCTATCATCATAACGAGGCTCGTGGTCTTGATCATACGGGTTATGAGGTTTATCGACATGGGTATTATCCTTCGCACGGTCTGCGGAAGTATCACATACAGGAATGTCTGATATGTTCTTAACCCCAGGGCCTGACTGCTCTCATACTGTATCCTGGGGATACTGGTCACCGCTCCTCGAACGAGATCTGCCATCTCCGCAATGCCCCAGAACGAAAACACTATGACCGATGAAAGCTCGGGTGTCAGATTAAGCCCCATAGCCCTGGCTGCTCCGAAATATACTATAAAGAGCAGCACCATCTGCGGCATGATACGTACTATCTCAAGATAAACCCTGAAGATGGCGTTTATCGCAGGTTTTTTGAATGTAACTATGATGCCCAGCACCGTACCCAGTATCAGGCTTATCGCAACTGATATGAGACTAATCTTAAGAGCTACCATCAGCCCTTCCAGAAGCCTCAGCATATTGCTGCCCTTTAGCAGTACATCAAATCCGAAAAACTCTGTCAATCTCATACTTCAGCTCCCGTACATTCCGAAGCGGACCTTCTTTTCTACTATGCTGCCCAGGATCGATACCGGTAACAGCATCAGAATGTAAAAGGCAACCAGCAGTGTCAGGCACTCCGTGGTCTTGTAATAAAGACCGATAAGATCCTTTGCCGTGAACATCAGATCCATCAGACTGATCGCCGAAAATACACTCGTTTCCTTTAACAGAAATATCACATTGGCGATGACCGACGGAACACTTATTGAAACCGCCTGAGGAAGTATCACATAAAAGAACATTCCACCTCTTCGAAAGCCTAATGAAGCAGCCCCTGTCTTCTGACTCTCAGATACGGCAAAAAGTCCGCTTCTTATGCTCTCAGCCATGTAGCTTCCGCCAAGCAATCCCAATCCTATGGCACCGCACGTGCCCGAAGATATACTAAGTCCCAGCTTCGGCAGCCCAAAATAAATAAAGAAAAGCTGCACGAGAAGCGGAGTGTTTCGAAAAAGCTCAACATATGCCTTAGTTATCTGGCAAAGGACCGGAATCCTGAAATACATGATGAACGCCCCGGCTATGCCGATGACAAGAGACAAAGCTATGCCTATCCAGCCGATTGTAACAGTCAGTTTGAATGCCTCTGCATATAAAGGCAGATATTCCCTTATCGCATCAAATTCCATCAGCAGATCACCTATTTTTTCCTGTGGTCAAAAAAAGCTGTTATCTTAGATCCCAGATTCTGTATTATCTGGAAAATAACGATGAGCAGAACGACAGTAACTATCATGATATCCGTCTGCCATCTGTAATACCCGTATCTGACGGCTATGTCACCGAGTCCGCCGCCTCCTACGGTTCCCGACATTGCCGAATATCCGAGGAGGATTCCTGTCGTGATCGTAGCTCCGGCCATCAGCGAAGTCTTGGCCTCAACCAGCAGTACCCTGAAGATTATCTGGATATTGCTCGCACCCATAGCCTTGGCTGCTTCGATGACTCCCGCATCCACTTCGTTAAGTGATGCCTCAACCACGCGGGCGATATACGGAGCCGCACAGATAACGAGAGGAACTATCGTAGCGCTTGAGCCGTAGCTTTGTCCCACCACTGCTCTGGTGAAAGGAATGAGCAGTATCAGCAGGATGAGAAACGGCACACTCCTTATAATGTTACATATAAAATCAAGTATCCTGTATATGATTCTGTTAGGCTTTAATCCGTCAGGCCTCGTCAGATTAAGAACAATGCCCATCGGAAGTCCGATAACGTATCCTATCAAAGTTGACACCAGTGTCATATATAATGTGTCTCTGATTCCTTCAAGGAGCATTATGATAGCTTTCTGTTCAAGCATGATCCTTTACCTCCGTAACACTGAGTCCTCTTTCTTTGATATATTCCATGATGGCTATACGCAGATCCTCATCCTCGGGCAGTCCCAGCAGCATCTCGCCTTTGGCTTGTCCGTTGACGTTCCTGGTATCTGCCTTCAGGATATTTATCGGTGTGTTGAACTTTAATATCGTGTTAGCAATGACCGGTTCAAATGCCGAATTCTCCGAAAATACTATTCTCACCACATTACCCGTATCGAAACGGTCTACCGGTGAAAAGCTGTCCTTTTTGCCCGAGATGAGTTCGCGTGCGGCATCTGTTTTTGGCGACGTAAATATCTCATCCACGCTGCCCTCTTCAACTATCCTGCCGTTCTCGACAATGGCTACCCTGTCACAAATCTCTGTTACCACGCTCATCTGATGGGTTATTACCACTATCGTTATCCCGAGCCGTGTGTTTATTTCCTTAAGAAGATCCAGGATCGATTTGCTGGTCTGCGGATCGAGTGCACTCGTGGCTTCATCACAAAGCAGTATCTGCGGATCGGTAGCGAGGGCTCTTGCTATGGCTACCCTTTGCTTCTGGCCTCCCGAGAGTCTTGACGGATATGCTCTTTCCTTATCTTCAAGTCCTACTGTCCTAAGAAGAGCGCGGGCCTTTTCCCTTGCTTCCTTTTTGGAGGTTCCGGCGATCTTAAGCGGCAGTGTCACATTGTCGATGACGTTTTTTTGCTCCAGCAGATTAAATCCCTGAAAAATCATGCCTATATTGGCGCGCTTTTTCCTAAGTTCCTTCGGACTAAGCTCTGCCAGATCCGTATCGTCAATGAATACACTTCCTTCAGTCGGCTTTTCCAGATAATTGATCGAACGTACCAGTGTGCTCTTGCCGGCACCGGACATTCCTATTATCCCGTATATGCTTCCCGATCCTATTGTCAGATTGACATCATCCAGAGCAGTGAGGGTATGACCCTCTGCTTCGAATCTCTTGGTCAGATGTCTGATCTTGATCTCACTCATAAATATCTCCCTGGTATTTCATCAAAAGGAGGACCATACGGTCCTCCCCGGGTTATATATCATCCTTTAAAGAATACTACTGCTCCGTCGTAAGTGTCGGTGATAAACTGCTCTATCTCCGAGGATCTTAATACGGTTACGAGAGCCTTGATCTTTTCATCGTTCTCGTGTCCTTCGTATACTGCGATGATGTTAACATATGTCTGGGCTGCTACCGAATCGCTGGATTCGTATGCGATCGAATCCCTGCCTACCGAGTAGCCTGCCTCGAGGGCATAGTTACCGTTAAGGACTACATATTCAACCTCGCTCACAACTCTGGCTACCTGAGCTGCCTCGAGCTCTACGAACTTGATGTTGTAAGGGTTCTCAACAATATCATTAACTGTAGCGGTAAGTCCGGCACCGTCCTTTAACTTAAGGAGGCCGTTATCCTGAAGAAGCAGAAGTGCTCTTGCTTCATTTGTCGTATCATTGGGAACTGCTATGCTGTCACCGTCTGCTATGTCTGAAAGCGAGCTCTTTTTGCCGGGATAGATACCGAAAGGCTCATAGTGGATGTCACCTGCATCAACAAGGTGTGTACCCTGCTCTTCATTAAAGCTGTTAAGATAAGGAACATGTTCTACATAGTTGGCATCGAACTCACCTGATTCAACTACGAGGTTAGGCTGTACATAATCTTCAAATTCAACGATATCAAGCTTGTATCCGTACTTTTCAAGGATCTCTGCTGCCTTGGCGAGGATCTCTGCGTGAGGTATGGGTGATGCTGCGATCTTGATAACCTGACCGTTTCCGTTGGGAATATCAAGATCTCCTTCAGCTGCTGCAGATACATCTGAGCCCGCACTTACTACACCGCCTTCTACAACGAGTGTATCTTCATAATCTGCACCATATGTATCAAGAAGAGTTGCTTCATAATCTGCATGGAAGAAATTCTCTTTGCCGAGGTTAACTATCTCATCATTGAGCCAGTCAAGCAGTGTGCTGTTGCCCTTTGAAACAGCGGGAGCGATGGTATCCTGGCTTCCCAGTGAAGGGATACCTACCACGTAACCGGGAGTTTCGAGCGAATAAGCTATAACTTCCGTATTGTCATTCGCCCATGCAACTCCGGTTCCGTTTTCAAAGGAGGTTTTTGCCGTAGCATATGTATCGAATTTCTGGAGTTTGATCTCCGGGTTGTTCTTTTCAAGATATGTCTCAGCAGTTGTTCCTGAGATTACGATCACCTGGTCATCGGCGCCTATCTGGCTAAGATCCGT
>JAILAN010000122.1 GCA_024681595.1 Lachnospiraceae bacterium | reverse complement strand
CCCTGCATGTTTTCAGCAGGGCTTTTTGCGCATGAATCAACAAGAGATTATGCGGCTATAGTATCATATATTACTCGTTTTTAGCGCATATAGCAAGATATAAAATCACCAGATATCGAGGATTTTCTCCCCATATATCTGGTGAAAATTCGTGGTATTCTGTTACGGCGATTGATGGGAGGGCATCTCTGTAATCACTTGATAAAAAACGGAATCTGACCGTCAAAAATACATGTGAGCAGACGGCATAAGCCTAAACTTTGTCAATCCGAAAAACGGAAAATAACCGTCAAAAAAAGCGGCTGTGGAAACAACTCCCACAACCGCTATAACGGAAATTGTCCGTCAGCCTATAGGTTTCTTACCAATCAATCCGTTCAAAGCACTCTCCGTGCTGTCTGGATACAGCTCCTTCACATGATCAACTATCCGCTGCCATGATTCCGCAGGTTCCTCACTGTAGGCGCTCGTCACAAGATCATATCCCCAGATCGTTTCTGGTGGGAACATCACAGACACACTCATGCCGTACTCGGCACCTTTTTTGTTCTTTCGTCGCTGAAAATCTGTGATTACCAGATATAGCTGCATTTGCAGCCCAGTGATGATGCCAGGATAGTTTTTCAGTCCACCTTTGCCGAAGCCTGACATCTTCTTCAGTTCGGTCGAAAGAATTACGTCATTCTTCCAAACCTTATCACCGTTACTGTCTTCACCGATATAATAGTCCATTATGACCTTCTCCCGGTAAGTGGCAATCCCATCCTCGTAACGAGAATCAAAATCATAGCCGTTGCGCCGATAGTTTGCAAAGTATGGCATCCATGCCTTGTTGATAAATCCTGCCTTGCCACCGAAGAACTTACCGTAAGCCACCTCATGGCTTGCAGCGATGATCTCACGCCATTCCCACGGATCTTGCTCCTTATCACCAGTCCACCAGTAATCCGGTGAGACGTGTTCTTCCACTGAGAAGCCCGTGATACCATTAGCGAACAACGGCAGGAAACCGATCTCGTTTACCCAGTTCACAAGCTCCTGCCATGTGCGTATCCTATATGGATCATCCCAGGACAAGCCTCTCATGATCCATTCACCATTTTCTACTGCCATATATTGTTAGATCACCACCTTCAGATGCCAAGTATCCTCAAAGTCTTTTCGTCCTCATTCCCTTGGCAAAACTTATCAAGCACCTTCTGAAACACCGTCTGTTCCGGTGCTGCGTGTTTGAATAATGTCATGCAGGAGCGAACCTTGAAAGCATCAGGGTAGCCGAAAACAGACATCGGGTCATCAGATGCGATATCCAGCAGCACTTCGCATATCTCTGCCAGTCTTGTACCGAGGAAAGGATGTGCATAGTAGTCCTTTGCTTCGGACAAATCGCGGATTGAGAAGAACGCTGTTGTTCCGCTAAGTCCAAGCCCTTGAATCTGCGGAAACACGTACCATATCCAGTGTGAGACCTTGTATCCCTGCTTCATTTCAGACAGGGCGGTTGCATATGTTTCACCGAAGCTATAACCGTGCTCCTGTGCATCAATGAACTTCTGAAGATCAGTGCAGTATAGCTCTATACCAAGGGCACCATATTTCTCTTGATCTTCGCAGCTATAGTACTCGTCCATGTGGTTAGGATTTGGGGCGTCTGTAGGATTATAGCCAAGTTTCTCCTTCTGCAGTGATGCATAAAGTTCAGCGAAAGTAGTGAACCTATGCAAAGCGGTCACTCTGGTCTGTATTCTCTGCTTCGGTTTATCAAGACAGGTGAACTCAATAAAATCACCAACCTGTACCTTCTGACGCTTTTCATCGTATAACCGCAGTTCTATTGTCTTACTGCCATTCTTAATCTTCTCGAACGGGGATAGTTTGAGTTTCATTTGATGAAGCATTTATATCACTCCTTACTTCTTCACCTCAACCGAGAAATTACCGTCCTTGTCCACTTTCAGACTCAGTGTCTTGACGTACCTCTCGTAAAATGCCTTTTTCTCGCTGTCTGTGGCATTATGTATCCATGCTTCCTCATAAAGATGGTCAACAAGCTCCCTGCCGTTCAAGTACAGGATATCCTTCAGATACTTCTGCATGATGCCGAGCAGAACGGCTCTCTTAAAGCCATCTACATTGGCAGAACAGAAGTCATCGATGGCGCAATAGTAAATGTCATGCTCTTCTAATGCGTTCTTTATCGCTCTGCCACAATTCTCATACTCGTACATCACGAGGAATTTTGCATTCGGCAGCGATGTGATCAGCCCCCAGAAGTCGGAGTCACTGGATACGAGAATAAAGCTGTCAATGCCGTCTGCAAAGTGATTCTGACAGACACCGGCGGTCATAACGATATCGACAAGGCTCTTCCGTTCTGTAACTCTGTCAATGACAATATGCTCCACCGGAATCTCGGTGAACTTATCGAGCCATTGCCACCCGACAGTCGTGTGGTGATCGTCATAAAGGTATATCCTCTCAATCTTATCAAGCTCGCTCTGGTCAAGTCCTTTCAGGGTGGCATACAGCTTATATACGTCGGAATTCTCACAGTCCACAGCAATGACCGTTCTGAAACTATCCCGCAGGAAGCTGTAAATACTGTTCTTAGTTTCTTCTGCCGCATCTCTGTATTTACTGGGATCTTCAAAAGAATCGTGGTGGAGTCCGTAGATGATTTGCAGGAACTTTCGGTCAGACATGAGCATTGAGCCGCAGTCGTATGGAGTCCAGTAGATATAGCACTGAAACGGGTAGAAGTCCTTGCTCCGCATGAACTTCTCAAACTCACGCTTCAGAGCAACCGGATTATTGTAGTGCGGTATGATGAACAGTTCCCGGATATATGACCACTCTATCCAGTCGGGGAAGAGTGAAGCTGCAGCATCTATGTGATTTGCGATCAACTTATTGATGTCAAGCATATATTTTTCGGAGCGATGGTTTGCCTTTATGACAGGAATCCCCCATGTTTCCAAAGCCTTGATATTCTCATGATCGTACCATTCGAGTGTATGCAGATTCTTCAGATTATTCCGCATTTCTATATCTGTTTTCTTGTATTTCAGAAACAGAGTCGTTCGCATCTTGCAGAGATAGCGGATGACTGTTGCGGGGCGTGATACATACAGAGACTGTAACAGCTCATGGCACTCTGCATCAAAACATTTCTCTACAATATGCTTTTTTACTCCGATCAGGTACGCTATTGTTGTTACGAGATCCTTGGTATCAACCGTTACATTGCGGTTTGAGGGCATATTCAGAACACCTCCGTTTCCTATGAAGAATGCGGCAGCATGATTGTGATATTCTTATTATAGCATATTTGCTTCCCGTTTTCAATAGACGAACTGTGAAAGAGATATGAAAATGGAGGGGCAATATACCCCTCCGAAAAATATCATGAGCCGCTTTCGTCATACGGTTGGAAGACATCATCTATGCCGGCGAAAGAGTGCCCCAGACATTCATATTCAGTGCCAGTTGAATTCTTAATTCTAATGCCTTCTGGCGGTTCATATGAGAATATAATGGAACAGTTCGGATAGGTAAACGCTTCCGTGACAGCCTCATCCGGTGACGGAGTTGTTTCCTCAACAGTAATAATCACTGTGCCGACATCTAACGTGTCGATCCTTGTGATTTCGATACCATAGCCGCCTGTGGAATGCTCTCCGCTGCATATGATATACTGGTACTTATTATCCGCATCATTTATATAGTAGCCGCGCTGCTTATATTGCGTAGCATAGGAATCTCCTGCGGCTATCTCATATTCAAGGTTGTTCATTAGGGTACCGCTGCTCGATAAGGGAGTATCAGAGACTATTGGAGCTTCTGAAACAACAGCGACCTTCTGAATACCGCTGAACGATGCAGGATATGTTTCGAGGATACTGCCGTCATATGTGATTTCAAGTGTCATGCCTATTGTCGGAGTAACGTCTTCATCGAGGAGCTGTGCTGATAATGTAAATATATCCGAGGAACTTAGCTCCAAAGAGCCGTCTATCGGTTTAACAGTCAGCGTGTTGCCGTTAATATCCATGATAGTAACTTTACAAGTGAAGGCGGCAGGAGCAGTTTGCTCTGCGACCTGATTATTCGGCTGCTGTGCGGGATATGTGTCCGCATCGGTTCCGCACGCTGTCAAGAATACGCATAGTGCAGCGGTTATGAGCAGTCTGCATTTCATTTGAATTTACCTCCGTGATTTTAAACTGAGAGATGTGCATTTACACTCCGAGATGCTTCACAAAAATCCTCAATACTTCATCGGCACGCTTTTCACTGATGCCACGAATCCCCTTGATATCAGCTTCTACAGCACAAAGATCTAAGGGTTTGCCATCATCACTGCCATCCTCATCTTCATCAACGATCACGCCGACCTCAGCGAGTCCTTTCTTGCGTCCGCGTTCAAAGATATCATTTAACAGCCCTTCGAGTGTAATTCTGTCCATGCGCTTCACCGTCTTGTATAGATATCGGTCGAGGAGAGGAGCGGTTTCCACCAGCTGTTCTGTGGTTAAAACTTATGTATCCATTTATTATCATTTCAAAAACTGATTATTGGGCAGTATACGCACTCATGTTACAGTTTCGTTATACTTATCCTCTTCCAGTTGTATTTCTGTCCGCAATCCATTTCTCGGCTTATACGAATGAAAGTCATCAATCACCATCTGAACCTGAAATTCATTCAGTTCAATCTCAACCTCATGGATATTTCCGCTCCGAGGTAGCCTCACATGAATCACGGCAAAATGCTGGTATTCTTCTGATGAGAATATTCCGTCTTCATATTTTTTGAGCCTTACTATTTTTCTTGAAACTCCTTCAGCGAGTTCATAGTCAATTGCGTATATTTTCTTTTCCGTAAATGCGTGAATGTGTGTTGTGCCGAATATAAATCCATTCTTCTTGTATGTAAGTATCCGTCCGCTGAGATATGACCTTTCGAGTGTATCATAATCAATATCTCTTTTTAGCCACCGCCTCACTGGTATACCAATATACAGTGAAAACTGCCAGTAAAAAATATGCCGAACATAACAACTCCGACTATCGGAATAATTCCTGCGCTTTGCATCAGTGCCACAAAGCAGCAGAAAATCAGGAACATGAAAAACAATGACCACATCAGATACTCAGTACGTCTGAATCTTTTCAGGAGATCTTTCTTCATGCTCTGGCTGTCGACTCTCTCAAAGGGATGTTCGCTCTTATAGATCAAATAATCTTCACGCCACTTCGTACTTTCAAAGTATTCGCCGGATATCATAAGCGGATTTCTATC
>JAILAN010000115.1 GCA_024681595.1 Lachnospiraceae bacterium | reverse complement strand
GAGCTTACGGCACTTAACCTGAAGGAGCAGCGAAGCGGAAGCTGGTTCCGTGTGGTCCTGGGAATGTTTACACAGGTGGGACCGCTCCTTATCTATTTTGCCGGCGGGTACCTGATCATTTCACATATGGATACGGCACTTACCGTGGGAACGATCACAGCCATGGTAGCCCTTATCAACAGGCTGTACTTCCCTATCCAGAGCCTTCTTAACATACACGTGGAATTCACGCGCTCCCTGGCGCTTTTTACAAGGATATTCGAATACTTTGACATGAAGAGTTCCATCACGAGTCCCGAAAACGGTAAGAAGCCTGATGTTACATGCAAGGATATCACGTACGATCACGTTGCATTCTCATATGATCCAGAGGTTCCGATACTTAAGGATGTTAACTTTACGGTTCCGGGCGGGCAGATGTATGCCATCGTAGGACCGTCGGGATCCGGAAAATCAACCGTCGTAAACCTTATCCCGAGACTGTATGATGTTGCGGGAGGCCGCGTCAGTATAGGCGGCGTGGATGTCAGGGATTTTGACCTTTCGTATCTTCGCTCGAATATAGGCGTCGTAACGCAGGAGACGTATCTGTTTAACGGAACCATACGAGAAAACCTGCTGTATGCAAAAGAGGATGCCACAGAGGAAGAACTCATAACGGCATGCAAAAATGCGAACATACATGATTTTATAACGAATCAGCCTGACGGCTATGACACCGTTGTCGGAAACCGCGGCCTTAAGCTTTCGGGTGGTGAGAAACAGCGCCTGTCCATTGCAAGAGTGATACTAAAAGACCCGAAGATACTCATACTCGACGAGGCAACATCCGCGCTTGATTCGATATCGGAAAATGCCATTCAGGATGCGCTCGAACTTCTCATGCAGGGGAGAACGAGCATAGTCATTGCCCACAGGCTCTCTACGATCTTAAAAGCGGACTGTATACTTGTCGTTAAGGACGGCATCATAGCGGAGCACGGGGATCACGAATCCCTCCTTAAGGCAGGCGGAGTATACAAGGAACTTTATGAGACCCAGTTCAGACAGGTCCTTGATATGGAAGGCACAGACCTTGAGGGAACCGATTACTGGGATAAAGTGGAAGAGGAAGTCAACGGGTTTTAGAAGAACTATCTATTTTTGGAGCGTTCCTCAAGAAGAGTGTCAAGATACGCAGGGTCTTCGGTATAGCGTCTAATGTCATCAATACGTCCCTGAGCCATAAGCCATTTGGTAAGATCTACAATATCGGCATGACCTTCAACACGACCTTCAGCATGACCTTCAGCAGCAGCTTCCCTGCGGGCTGCATTTATGCTGGAATAATATCCATTCTTGCAATGTCTTCTGCAAAGATCATCTGCTGTACCTCCTTATTCTGCGTGAATCTGAATACATCCTCTCGGATGTCACTTAGAAACCTATTCGGGCGATCACCAGCACTTGGAGCACTTCTTCAGGCCCTTGGCCTTTGCCTGCTCGAGCGTGATCTGAGTTGCTTTCTTGGGATTTGTCTTTCCGCAATTGTTTCTGCTGTGATAGCACTTTCCGGTAGCGGTCTGCCAGACCATGGTGTTTGCGGCTGCAACTGCCGTGGGAGCAGTGGGCGTGCCTGCCATAACCGGAGCGGTAGAAAGAGCTGTCATGGTAAATACTACCGAGAAGACTATACCTTTAATGGGACGATTCTTTGTTTTATTCATATGAAAGCCTCCTAAAACTTAAAAATCAACCCCATTTCTCCCTCACATAGTGTATTATAACATTATGTCACGGAATACGCAAAAAATGACAACGCGATTAAAGCATGCCTTCATATCAGCGTTAGGATTTACGCTGACGGCAGTTCTTATTGCCTGCGCGGGCTATGAGCCTGTGGTTGTGCCGGAGGAGAACGATCCGCAGATCAGTGTGGCTGAGAGCGCGCCTGAACCGGAGACAACGGAATCTGATATTGAGTCGGAGATGACTGAATCCGACACTGAACAGAAGATTCCCGAACCGGACGAGCCAACCAGTAATGACACAGAACCGGACCCTACGGGAAAAATCATGGAGGTGCACTTCATCGATGTCGGCCAGGCGGATTCCACGCTCATAAAGCTGGGTGATCACGCGATGCTCATTGACTGCGGAACGGATGATGTCGGGACCAAGGTCCAGTACTACCTGAAAAATCATGGTGTGGATAAACTTGATTACCTGATACTGACACATCCCGATTCAGACCATATAGGCGGAGCTGATGTCATTATCACGAAGTTTGATATAGATACGGTCTTCATGTCTTCCTTCACCAAAGACAATAATTGGTATGAGGATCTTATAAACGCACTCGATTACAGAAAATACGGATGGAACACTCCGGAGGTTGGAAGCAGGTACGACCTCGGAGATGCATCTTTTACCATTGTTGCGCCAAACAGAGTGTATACTGATCCCAATAACTCATCGATAGCATTGGTACTTCAGTATGGGGATACAAGATTTCTGTTTACCGGGGATGCCTCGGAGGATGCGGAAGCTGATATCGTACAAAACGGGCTTGATATCTCGGCTGATGTATATAAAATGGGCCATCATGGAAGCCGCAGCGCGTCTGCCGAAGATTTCCTTGCAAAAGTTGATCCGAAATATGTTGTGATAAGCTGTTCAAACGGAAATGATTATGGTCATCCACACGAGGAGGCGCTGGATCGACTTAAGAAATACGATCCCGAGATATACAGAACGGATGAGCAGGGCACGATAATCGCATATTCGGACGGAAAAGAGGTCACGTGGGATCATCAGCCTTCAACCACATGGGCCTGCGGCATACAGACTCTGGAAGAGATACCGGTCATATATAATTATATTACGAGATCAGGATATGTAGAAGATACAGAGGGTATCACGTATGTCTTGAATACAAACTCAAAGAGATTTCATAAACCGGACTGTGATTCTGTTACGGAAATGAAACCGAAGAACAGGCAGGATGTTAACTGGACAAGGGATGAATGTATCCGGGAAGGATATACGCCGTGCGGGAACTGTAAACCATAAGAGCTGTCATTCGCTCCAGTCCCTGATAGTCTCCAGCAGCGTTTCTCTGGCATCCGGGACATCTTCGCAGTATATGCTCGCTCCGGGAACTACATTTGCTCCGGGACACAGGTCTTCGATCTCAGATACGGTGCTTCCGAATCCGCTGCTTCCCTGTGAAATGATAAGATATATCGTCTTGCCGCTAAAGTCATTCTGTTCGAGGAATGACGCAACAGGCATGGGTATGGATCCCCACCAGAGAGGATAGATAAGTATTATGGAATCGTGACCTGAAACATCTATCGGCTCAATGTCAGGCCTTGCCTGCGCACGAAGCTCATCACCTGCCACGGAGATAGTAGCATTATACGATGAAGGATATCTTTCTCCGGTAAGAGTGATGGCAACAGGTTCACAGTCAAGCATGTCTCCGACCATATCGGCAAGAAGCCGGTTGCTTCCCATAAGCTCCCCATCGGATATAAGGAGCGATGCACCTGAGACCGCATCGACATCCGGATCAAAATCAGTATTGCCGACTCTTGTGAAGTAGACGACAAGAGGCTTTTCTCCGACCCATTCGACCTTGCTCCCATGTACTTTATCCGAAGATCCGATCTCAACTTTTTTGAGGTGTCTGTTCATGTACGGAACCGCAAAGAGTCCTATTGAGACGGCGGCGATACCTGCCAGAACAGTCAGGACAATGGCAAGACGCGTGTTCTTCGCACGCCATATACAGTGCATGCATCCGTGGATAACTGCAAGCGTTAGGGCAGCAGTTGCCATATATCTGTGAAGATCACTGCTTCCTAGAAACGTAAACCACGGAAAAAGGAAACGCGATACGCCCATGCTGCTGATCATCAGTAAAACAACCGTCAGCATCAGTATCACAGTCAGAATGTTAAAGAACAGGCGAGATCTGCTCTGCCCCTTGCGAAAGGCAGTCAGGAACCACCACTTCTTAATGATCAGATGGATGATCAGACACACAAAGAAAACCACGCCGATGACTTCATGAACGTTGTTGGTCGTAAAGACATACAGCATCTGAGTCAGCATCAGCGCATACATTATGATATCAACGAGCAGTCCTGCTTTTTTCTTTGTCATCTATATTCTTCCTTTTTCGTATTTCTCACCTTGTTTCATTATAACCGTGACGGGCTGCTTTGCATATGTATTGGCGAAAAATATGGTAAAATCGCATTGATACAGTTCACTAAATACGTAAAAAGATAGAGGAAAGACAGTTGATCCAGATATTCGGAACGAAGAAATGTAATGATACAAAGAAAGCGGAGCGCTTCTTCAAAGAGAGGCGTATAAATTATCAGTTCATAGACATGAAAGAAAAGGGCATGAGCAAGGGTGAGTTCAATTCCGCTGCAAGTGCCGTCGGCGGTATCGAGAACATGATCAACCCAGATTGTAAGGATAAGGATACCTTGGCTCTTATCAAGTACATCGCTGATGAGGACAAGGTAGGAAAGATCCTAGAGAATCAGCATGTCATCAGAACACCGGTTGTAAGAAACGGTAAGATGGCTACCGTAGGGTATTGCCCGGATGCGTGGAAGGATTGGAAGTAGGGAAAAAATGCTCCTAAAACACGGAAGAATCAACAAATATCCCCTTGGACAAGTTAACATAATATTATATACTGTTTAATTGAGTAGGGGGAGTAATAAGGGCATCGGTTCTGTTTGTATGGAATCGATGTGTATTGGTTTTATTAGGAGCCCTGCATTTGCAGGGTTTTTTCTTTGCGAACAAGTTTATTTGTTTGATAATTGACGATTATGAAAAAAAATGTGTGACTATTCAGCTTTGTCGGAGTGATGAGGAAATGCATTTTGATATAAAGCAAAAGAATACGATTATCTGGAATAAAGAGGAGGAAATACCTGAACTCTTACGGAGACGGATTGCGGCAACAATTGAATAGTTTTTGATTAAGCGTATATGGAAGAAATAACCTTGATGAGTATTTGGAGAAATGTGTTGAGAACGGGATGCTACTTGCAGTAAATACTGAAAAAGTTGATGAATTGCGTCTTTCCATAGGAGGACATTTCTCCGAGGCGACCGCACCCATCAACTTCGACTGTACGATAGCATATAGTGATAAGAGTGTCAAGCGCGGAAAAGTTACATAATTCGGTATTGACAGTTTCAGATCAATTTGTTAAGGATTAGGTTAAGAAGCGAAAGGAGAAAGAATCATGGAAATGAAGTTTTATCAGTGTGCACATTGCGGACAGATCGTTGCGATCGTTAAGGGAACGGGGGTTCCCGTTATGTGCTGTGGCGAGGCTATGAAGGAGATAGTTCCGGGAACGACTGATGCGGCTGTGGAAAAGCATGTGCCGGTCATCGAAGTAAACGGAACCAATGTGACTGTTACCGTTGGATCTGTGGAGCACCCTATGCTCAGCGAGCATTACATTGAGTGGATCGCTCTTGAGACGAAGAGTGGAAACCAGAGAAAAGCATTGTCGCCGGGTGATGCTCCCAAGGCATGTTTTGCGATCTGTGAAGGAGACGAAGTTGTAGCTGCATATGCATACTGCAATCTCCACAGCCTCTGGAAATCGTGAAGATCATATATAAAGCTCGAGTTTAGCAATGAGATCCTCGATTATATACCGGCTGTCAGCGTCGGTGTAGAGACGGATCGTATGATCATTCCCGGAAGGGACGGATGACGTATCTTCTGCGATGTGCGGAGCCGGGATCATCTTGTAGTGGCCGCAGCCGGGATTGATGGCGAGTGCGATGGCGGGTGAGTCGCCAAGTGACCAGCTTTCGCCCTGAGTCCAGCCGGCGCCTTCCGAGAAGTTATAGGTCATAAGATTTTCATAGAGGTGTTTACCGATGGCGCCGCAGCAGCTGATACGACGTTTGATCTCTGCGATGCCGATCGTGATGGTCGTATATACCTGAGACGGAACGAGCCAGAGGTCTGTGTCGCTTGTAAGGACAAGGTTTGCAGCGTCTATGTCGTTACCGGCATTAAACTCGCGAAACGGGGCAGTACAAGGTGCTTCGCCGTGAGTCCCTATCCATATGACGGTAATACGTTTGGTGATGTCCGGGCAGGTTTCGATCGCTTTTGCAACGTTTGTGATCGCACCCTGACACAGAATGAAGAGAGGCTTTTTGTCATCTGACAAGGCCTCTTTTATTATGTGTGCTACGCCTTCCGATGTATCCGAGTCATCAGAGAGAGGTCCTCTCTGACCTTTGAACATGGGCACATCAATACACATAAGCTCTGTTATCGTGCGGATCTCGGCAAAGCTGTCCTCCATTGAATGAGGCTGTGCGAAATGCTCGGCTATGATGCCGCGGACGATGAGTTTAGGCGACAGGAGCCCCTGGACGATCGCAAACGGATCATCCGCTTCGCATGCGGCGTCTGTGTCTATGATCACGCGGATCTTCTTGTTATCGGGTATGTCAAAGCCTACGGGTGTCTCTTTCATAATATGGGTTATGATCGCGCCTTTTGGGCGGTGTTGTATTCAGCAAGAAGCGAATCAAGGTAGGTGGGATCTTCGGTGGCTTTTCGGACGTCAGCATCGCGGTTTTGTGAGAAGAGCCATTTGCATAGGTCAACTATTTCGGTTCTACCCTCCTGGCGGGAGAGATTCATGTTCGAAAACCAGTTGATCCGTTCTATGTCATCTGCTAAGAGCATCTGCTGCACCTCCTTGCTGCGGGTAAACTTGAAAACGTCTTCACGGATATCCTGTAGAAGCCGGTTGGTTGCTGATTCATGGACAACTTTTTCGTTGTTGATATCTGCGATGAGAGCAAATAATTTAAGGAGTTCGATGTCCTCATCCTCATTATAGTTACCGGACAGGTACAATTCAAGGGCTTTGTCAAGCTGTACAAATACCATCTGTCTGAGCGTTGGGACCTCCAGACCGGAGTCAGAATGGGCTTTAGTAAAGCGATGTATATAGCGGGGAGATTCATAGTTCTTGAATAGTTTTGGGCTTTCCTTCATCAGGACTATGATGATCACGCCGTTAATATTCTGAAAGTCGATTGATTTTTTCGGTTGATCATTTTCGACGGTATACTGAAGAAGCAGCATCGATGAAGCATAGATATCTGCTCGTGTGAATATGAATTCCTGGGAATCCCACTGAATTGCAAGATCAAAGAGCGTGTGATCTTTTAGCCATGCGGGGAGATCGGATATTGTCTTTTTGGTATTCAGGCTCAGCAGATAAGGTTCATTTGTTGCTGAACTCAAAACATTAATTCTTGGCTGGTTCATCGTATGTTGCAGTATGAAATCCATACGATCCGGGTGAAGATCCGGGGAGAATACGTGCTTAGCTACGGCATCGTAGCATACATTTGCAAGCTGCTCGCCGCTAAATATGGATAGAAGCAGTTGCTTACGATCTTCGGGTAGTGCAGATTCGTTTACTTGTGCAATAATAGATTTTTCTTTCATAGACAGGCCTCCTGATGTGAAAAAAAGATTTGTTAATAGAAAAATGATATGAATCTGAATGCAAAATAGTTATAAGCGTTGATTAGAGATATGTCAATATAGTTTTATTGATAAAGATTAAGTATCCATGCGAAAGCCTTGGCGCATCTCATGTCCGGATCCTTGAAGTGGTTGCCGGGATTCCATTCGAGTATGCATGGGATCTTTTGGTCCTTGATGATGGTGTATGTGTCCTCGATACAATCTGAAACGGCGGCAAGAGTTGGGTTCTTTGCTTTTGCTTCAGCATCTCCGAGACTAAGGTACACTGCGTCTGTCTGTAGCTTATTCTCGCGGAGGTGATCCGTAAAGTTCGGAAACCACACGGACGGAGATGCGGCGGCGATGCCGGAAAACCGGTCGGTATTGCATGCAGCCCAGAGGCAGAACAGGCCCGCAAGGGAGTAGCCGCCGAGGATGTATGATCTTGACTGATCGCTGCAAGCCTCCAGTATATAGTCAAGCGTTTCGCGTGCGCCGTCACCGAAAGGTTCTTTTCCGAATATGGGCGGGGCAGACCACGGGGAAAGGTCACGGTTCCAGTCGTCTACTGCTATTGCGATAAGACTAAAGGGGGTCTGTGTAAGCTCCCGGATCTGCTCTGGCTCGCGCTCAAGTTATTTTAGACCCAAGCGGTCTATAGGCTGAATTAATGTGATCTTTTCGGATTGGTCGCCGAATCTATATATCGTCATCGCTGCCTCTTTTCATGCCAACGCCGATCCCGGCGATAGCCATGTCTCCGTAGCCGGACATCTGTGCGTTTACGGTTATCTGTGAGATGCTCATCAGTATCTCTCCGAGTGCAGCCGGTATGCCGATGACCAGGACTGAGGCTG
>JAILAN010000100.1 GCA_024681595.1 Lachnospiraceae bacterium | reverse complement strand
CAATTATTATGTGTCCATGGATCACAGTATCATCAAATCCGAGGCGGCAGCCAGAGATGTGGACATAGTGATGTTCGGCCATACGCATAAACCTCTTGTGGATCTGTCCGGCCCCGTGATCGCGGTCAATCCCGGTTCACTCACCTATCCCAGACAGAACGGACGCCGCTCTTCATATATAGTAATGGAAGCGGAAGAAGGCCGGGCTCCTGAGTTTGAAATCAGATATCTGTGACAGTTTATTTCCCGTCCAATAAGGAGGAACTATGTACGGATTTGAAGCTGATCCAAACAGGACAGATAATTACGGCACATCAGCATCGGGTAAGAAAGGATGGCAGGACCCCGTCACGGGCAGCTTCTATGAGGATAAAAAAGCCAACGGGGACTACTATGATTATTACGACTCGACGGGACAGAGCGGACCATCATATGGTGATGTTGTAGAAGAAAGCATTGAGAATATGAAGCAGGAATGCTCCGATGCTTTACGCGATGCTAATGCGGGGTTTGTATCGGGAGCTGCGGGTGCTGTAGCCGGGATCGCTGCTGTAGCAGGTATAGCTACATATGCATCAGAGATCAAAAAGAATACGGCGGATGCCTCACGTGCGCTGGGCAGAGCTGTAAGAAATGCTTTGTGTGTCATAGGTATCATAGCGATGCTGATCCTGATGGGGGTTGCTATGATATTTATGCCGGTGACTGACGATGAGGCCGTCAGGACGTTTGAGATAGTCATATGGATCATAGAGGCAATCTGTGTGCTGAATATCATCGGGTTCATCCGTGTTATGTGTAATAAATCATTTTTCCTGTTCAGATCCAGACACAGGAATTCTGTACGCGATATGATTGACAGGTTCTAGGGCCGGTTCGACAAAAGCAGGCTTTAGGATGTATAATTGAAAAGATTTCGGGGTGTGGCTCAGTTTGGCTAGAGCACCTGGTTTGGGACCAGGGGGTCGCAGGTTCGAATCCTGTCACCCCGACTAGAAAAAGAACTATCTTTTGTTGATGTTTCAACGATTGATAGTTTTTTTGTTACATAAGAATTTTGCAAGTTCAGTTACTGTTTCATTCATCTTGAATCCTATTGTTTCTGATACTACTGCGCTTCCTAGAAGTCGAAAAGCGGTAAGTGAGTTGATCACAGAATCAAAAAGGATCTTGATGATGATATAATCATATGTAAGTTGTGAGCGATCTGATGATGCAGTTTATGAGATCGGACGGGCATTATCAGACGGATCTATGAGGTAAATGTAGAACTATGGATAGAATTCAAGAACAACGCAAATTTCCGGTTGCAGTGATCATCATCCTGTTTATATTGGCTGCGGCAGCGTTCGCTATGTGCTTCTTTTTTTTCATGGGAAGGACTGATGAAGCTTTCTCGGATGTCCGCGCATACAGGACAGAAGTCTCGGAAGACGGATCTCTTCCGGAGGAACCGCTGATCGTGTATCCTTCCGAAAACGATGATAATATGCAGCTCAGGACCAGGGCCGCGGAGGCATATCAGATCCTGAACGATGAGCGGAAGGCGAAGGGCCTTGAGCCGCTTATATGGAGCCAGGCTCTTGAGATATGCTCGTACGTAAGAGTTGAAGAGATATCATATAGCTTCACGAATGATCATTCACGCCCGAGCGGAGCTGAATGGTTTACGGTGGATCCTACTGTGGAACTGGGAGAAAACATATACAAAGGCTACCGCGAGCCGGACAAGGCTATGGCATCGTGGATTAAAAACCCCGCAGACAGGGATAATTTCTTCTGCACGGATTTTGAAACCGTAGCCATCTCGGTTTATGAGAATGATAAAGGTGAAACCTTCTGGACCGCTGTGTTTGGAACATAGAGATGCAGATGGATACATTAGGCGGCGGTATTATTGCGATATTGTTTGATAAAAACATACCGATGAGTCATCCCAGTTACAAATACGTTATTCAGAAAGGCTTTGTCACAGCTGACAATACGATACTGCGGAGTATGGTAACAATAAATGAAATCTCTGCCGATAACAAAGAAAGCGTAGTATTTTATACCTGAATATATACCGGGCGACAACATTAAAGTAAGTTATACCGGGAAGTCCTTACGGTGAAGGGCCTTTAGTGGGAACCTATGGAGGAACTTATGGAGTTTAAATCAATTCTCATAAAAGATACTACCAAAGAAGAACGTGAAGTGATCGTTAAGAACTCCATGGACTGCGGAGGCGGATGCGAGAACTGTTCATCCTGCTGGCTTGGAGGAGGTTCACCTTGGGATATCTACCAGGACTATATAGATGGAAAGCGTGAGATTCGGGAAATTAACGCCGAATATATGGACAGATACCGTCAAGGCAGGAATATCGTGTGAGGTGATGCTATGATAAATGCACCGCTGATCGAGTTGTCCTCTGAAGAGGAGCGCAGGGAATTCATAAAGAACAAGTACCCATGCATCGCGGATTGCGATATGTGCGGTCTTTGTCAGGTTTTTCATGGCAAAGATCCTGAGAATGCTTATCATGATTATATAAAGGGCATACGTACTTTTTCCGAGGTATCGGATGACTATAAGTAAACCGAATAGGGAGAATTGAAGGATTGACCACGATGGTTTTCCATAGCGTCGATGTAAACGGCATATTAAAGATAAAGGGACAAAAACAATACGGCGTGAGCGTTGCTGTCACAGAGGGAGATACTCTGGAGACATATTGCTCGGGAAGCGGACGATACGGACAGGATTGGAAACATGAGAGAGAATAAACTCTTTCAGATCCAGTTTTTATGGGATTTGAAGCCTCCTTTGGTTCGGATTATAATGAAAATACTAAGAAACTATTCATCGATTAAGAAAGGAAATAGTGATTGTTTAGCTTTCTAAACCATCACACAAAATAGCGTATGAACAATCAGTATGAAATGACTAAGAAGGAACGGATACTTATGGGGGTCTATGAGGGAACCATAAATTATTCCTTTGTCTGCCCGATCATCATGGGCATACTTGAGATTTTTATGTTGATCTATACTATCGGTAAAGAAGAGCTTTACCTTGGGCTTATATGGAGATATCGTGGTTTCTATATCGCCTTACTTGCTGCAGCCGTTATTTTCATTGCCATAAACCTGTATGTAAAAGGGAACATCGAACAAAGATTCAGGATACTGAACATATCAAATCCTGTATTTGCTGTTTATATTTTCGGATGGTCTTTGGCAGTTACCTATTCTGACGCCAATGTTTTAGGTACGGTGGATCCGGTCCTTTTCATGACATTCTCATTTATGGTGCCGCTCAGTATTTTTCTCCTTCCTTACGCGTATGCGATCATAGTTGTTGTCGCCGATGTTTTGCTGCTTAGTATCACAGTTTACTTTACTCAGGTCAGTTTGGGCCTGATCAACCTGATCATTTTTTTTATTTTCCAGTTATTTCTTGGTATCAGTTTTTTTAAGCTCAGGATAAAACTCAGTGAAAGAGTTGTGGAAGAATCGGATAACGCAAACATAGACAGCATGACGGGGCTCATGAACCGTCGCAGTTATCTGCAGGGGTTGGAAGCATTGGGAGAGACTGAACTGTCGGACGACCTGACTTATATCTCCATTGACCTTAACGGATTAAAGGAGATCAATGACAGTCGGGGACATTATGTCGGGGATATCCTGATCAAAGGAGCAGGAGAGTGTATCAGTCAGTGCTTTGCGGATATCGGCTCGATATACAGGATAGGCGGCGATGAGTTCGCAGTTATCCTTACGGCCCCAAAGGCGGATGTTGATGCAAGACTGTCCAACCTGGAAGATGCCATGAAGAAATGGTCCGGCGAAAAAGAGCTTCCGCTGGAAGCATCTTATGGTGCGGCTAGGCGTGAAGAAGCCGGCGAGAGCGGGACCATTGACCTTGCCAAGCTGGCAGATCAGAAAATGTATGCGGCCAAACAGGAATTTTACCGGGCAACCGGCA
>JAILAN010000096.1 GCA_024681595.1 Lachnospiraceae bacterium | reverse complement strand
TTATATGAAATGAACTCAATGAATTCCCCGGCAGTCAGAGTACCTCTGACACAAAGAACAGCTCCTATGGCTACAATAAGCAGAACCTGAATACCTCCGGCGAAGTCACCGGTTGCCCAGAACGTTGACAGGAGTTTCATCAGATAAACCCATGTGTTCATGT
The DNA here is from genome assembly GCA_024681595.1 of Lachnospiraceae bacterium. Lineage (GTDB taxonomy): Bacteria > Bacillota > Clostridia > Lachnospirales > Lachnospiraceae > JAILLW01. Next base: position 6,500 of record JAILAN010000096.1, on the reverse strand, counting down.
ATTTTTCATTGAATTCACCGAATCTCTCTTTTTCATAATCTTCACGCCCAAAGGCTCTGACAACACGGACACCTGTGAGGTTTTCCTGGACCATGGCGGACAGACGTCCTTCCATCGCATCTACTTTTTCAAATGATTTACCTATCCTGTAGTGAAATACGACCGAATATCCGACTATGACTGGCACCAGTGCGATAGCTACGAACGTCAGGCCGGTATGGATACGGAGCATGAACAGAATAGCCAGGATAATCAGGATGATGACACGAACCAGATTGGTCAGCTGATCGGATAAAAATGTACGTATGGTATCTACATCCGAAGTGCATCTTTGGATGATATCCCCTGTCTGGTTCGTGTTATGCCATTTCATCGGGAGATTGATGATATGCTCATAGAGAATGTTGCGCATACGAAGAACCAGCCCTTCTTCACCCTTGGCATTGAAGAACTGGAAAAAATACCTGCTTATCCCCCTGAGAATCGCCACGATCACTATTGCCAGCGCGATCAGATACATATGCGTTCGAAGATGTTCAGTTCCTCCAACGGAATCTATCAGCATACGAACAGGGCCGGGAACAGTGACGCTGGCGCCCATTAAAATATCATCGACCGTGAAAGCGATGATCCTGGGCAGGGTCAGATCAAACAGCGCAACAAGGGTAGCAGCGATCATGCTGAATATGAAAAAATGTTTGTTTCCTTTAAGGAAATAAAAAAGCAGTGATGACCTGCTTTTAAATCTTTCTTCAGAGTGCATATTCTATAGTCTAAATGATTTCCGACAAAATTGCACTAAAAACGGTATTTTACCGGGTCAGGATCTCACATCCGTCTTCGGTAACGGCAACAGTATATTCCCACTGGGCAGAAGGCTTGCCGTCAGCGGTACGGACAGTCCAACCATCTTCTTTGTCTATGGTAACGGCACTGGTTCCCATATTGATCATGGGTTCTATCGTGAATACCATTCCGGGAACCATCAGCATTTCTGTTCCGGGTTTTGTTACATAGCTGACAAAGGGCTCTTCATGAAATTCGAAGCCGACCCCGTGCCCTCCGATATCTATTACGACATTAAACCCGTTTTCCAGTGCATGACGATGGATAACATCGGCCATGTCGCCGAGGAAATTCCAGGGTTTTACCATGGTAACACCGAGATCACAACACTCCTTCGTAACTTCTACGAGTTTTCTTTTCTCGGGTGAAACCTCTCCTATCATATACATTCTCGATGAATCCGAGAAATATCCGTCAAGTATCGTTGACACATCTACATTGACTATATCACCCTCTTTGAGGATCACATTAGGATCCGGAATACCGTGGCAAACAACTTCATTTATCGATGTACATACGCTCTTGGGATAACCTTCGTAGTTAAGGGGAGCCGCAATCGCACCCATATCTTTGGTAACGCGGCTTACAACATCGTCTATCTCCTGAGTTGAAACGCCGGGTCCTATCATGTTGCCTACAGCATCGAGAACGGCCATGTTGACCACGGAGCTTTCTTTGATCTTACGGATATCTTCGGCGTTCTTAAGGATATGATGAGGGGGAACTATGTGTCCCTGCAGTTCATACATGTGGATCTTGTTGTCCATGTTCATGTGGCATGATTTATATTTTTTTCCGCTTCCGCACCAGCATGGTGCGTTTCTGTCAATCTTTTCCATATATTCTCCATTTTCAGGTTTATGCTGTTTTAGAGCACCGGAGTAAGAGTGAGAGCGTATCTGCGTGGTAACTGCAAGCTAACCCCGGCGCTCATACAGTATACCACAATCTGAGTGCTTTTGATAAATTAAACAGCAATATGTGGTATACTTATAGACATCATGAGAATCAAAAATTCGCTCAGAAATATGATCTATATATATGGTTCTACGGCCCTTATAGTTATCCTCAATTTCGTGGTCCGCAGGATCTTTATTGATGTACTGGTTGTAGACTATTTAGGCTACGACGGCCTTTTTACATCCATATTTTCGTTCCTTAATCTCTCGGAGATGGGAATCGCTTCGATCATAACCTATCACATGTATCGGGAGATCGCTTCCGATAACAGGGAAAAGATCCGAAAACTTCTTTACACCTACAAGCTTATCTACAGAATTGTGGGAGCTTTTGTTTTTGTAGCCGGGATCCTGGTATCTTTCTTCCTTCCGATCATTCTAAATGACCGTCAGAAGGAATCGTGGCTGTTCATTTACACGATCTATTTTCTGCAGCTGATGGCAACTCTGTGCACATATTTCCTTGCTTACAGAAGGATACTTTTTATCACTCATCAGAGGATATATGTCTGCACGGTCGTGGATACCGCAACAAACATTGTTTCGGTGATCTTAAGGATGCTGGTCCTTCTTCTCTTACGGAATTATATAGTATACCTTATCATTGCGATTATAGCGAATGTGACATCGAATCTGATTATAGCTGTTCGGGCTAAAAAAGAATATCCGGATCTTATCGAGGAAAAGGCTTCTGCTGCATTTATGAAGGAACTTAACCTGTTTCATGAAGTTAAAAACATGATGGCGACCAAGATCGCGGGAACTCTCTACGGAGCCTCGGATGATATCATCATAACTTACTTTCTCGGGATAGAAACGAACGGACTGGTCAGTAACTACAAAATGCTTACCGGCAAGCTTCAGGAGCTTATTTTGTCTTTATTCCATTCTCTTCAGGCGAGTATCGGGAATCTGGTATACGATAATGACAAGGAAAAGGGAAGGGATTTCTTTTATGCGCTTGATCTTCTGGGGTTTTTCTTTGGGATCGTATGCGCAACAGGACTTATAAGCATCGGTCAGCCGTTTATCATTGTATGGTTAAAAAAGGAAAGTCTACTTCTTCCTTTTGCGTTTCTAATAGCTTTGGGCATAAACGTATTTATAGCTCTTTGCAACAATCCTATGACATATTTCAGGAATACGATGGGACATTTTGAACAGGACAGGAATTATATGATAGCGGCCGCTGTGGTCAATATAGTATTGTCGATAGTTCTTTCATTTCCCCTTGGAGTCACAGGGGTTGTTATCGCTACGGTATTGGGACATCTTCTGATATTTGCCGGCAGGACTGTAGTTGTATTTCGCCACATCATCGAACGATCCGAATTCGGATATTATGCATTGTTTGCGTTAAGGCTTGTACTTCTTGCAACCTCATGTGCTCTGTCTCTGTATCTGGGCTCGCTGGCCGGTACTTATATTTCCGGATTAGTCCTTTCCGTTATAGTAAAAGGGATCATAAGCGTTGTGGTTTCGGTGACGATATTCGTTATCTCCTCGGTAAAGACCAGATCATTTAAGGTGATACTGAACTATATGAAAAAAGTAATCAATCTGATGGGAAGGAAGGTACCGGCCGATGAATGAAAAGCTGAAAAACCTTTTACCATACGGAATAGTGAAAAAAAAGACGACCCCGCTATTTGGCGAGGAAGCATCGGAAACTCCCGAATTATATAATTCCGGGGGAGAAAGGGTTAAGGTCTTTTATCTCAGGAATTCACTGAATGCCCATACTCCGTATTCAATGGTTGCAGGAAGGATTCCCGACAGGATCCTTTGGGACAGATTTAATGAGGGTCTTCCCATACATTTCTACAATCATCGGGATATGATCGCTCCATCCGATAAAGCAAAACGAAGATTCGGGGTGCTTCGGGAATCCGAATCGATCGTTCCGGGAGATTATTCGATGCTGTTGGACAACCCTTCCATGGCATCGGAATTCTACAGGATATTTACTCACAATGAAGAGATATTGAATAAAATTTCGAATGCGTCTTTTGTTCCTGCCTATGGTGTCTGGTATGGAACAAAACGATACGGCGGAATGATGGATGATCGTGGTTACGAAAAGAAAACCAAAGAGATATCTGTTATATCTTCCGATAAGCAGATAAGCGAATACCACAAGATAAGATACGCGATCGCAAAAAAATATATGAACGATCCGAAGATTGACGGATACGGAAAAGCGTGCGGCAACTATATAGAGAAAAAGGCGGATGCGCTTACCGATTACAGATACAGCATTGTCGTGGAAAACGGCTGCTCACCTTATTATTTTACGGAAAAGATTCTTGACTGCTTTGCTTCGATGACGGTTCCGATTTATCTTGGAGCAACAAAGATTGGAGATTTCTTTAATTCCGACGGTATCATCACGATAGACAGGAATGACCCGCTTTCCCTTGATGATATCATCGCATCCTGCTCCGAGAAGGACTACCGGGACCGCCTTCCGGCAATCCGAGACAACTATCAGAGAGTACAGAAGTACCTCTCCTTCGAAGACTACATCCTCGACAACTATAGTGACATGTTTGAACTTTGAAATATAAAATCTGTGAGAAAAGGTTTTTCCTAAGCAAACCTTTCGCAACGCGTGTTTGCGTGGAAAACACCTTTTCTCACAGCGTACAATATCATTCTTCACAGCGGATAAATTTAGTTAATGAAAGGACTCATATGTACGACGTTGTAATCATCGGCGGAGGTGTTGTCGGCACTTGCATAGCCAGAGAATTATCGAAGTATGAACTTAATATCGCTCTGATGGAGCGCTCTTCGGATGTCTGCGAAGGCACATCAAAGGCAAACTCAGGAATCTGTCATGCAGGATATGATGCCAAAAGCGGAACATTGAAGGCCAGACTTAATGTCAGGGGTTCCGAGATGATGGAGGATCTGTCCAAGGAGCTTGGTTTCGGCTACATACGATGCGGCTCCCTGGTCCTTTGTTTCGACGAGGCTGATAAGGACAGACTTGTTGAGCTATATGACAGAGGCGTCACAAATGGAGTGAAAGGTCTGGAGATCATTTCGGGAGATGAGGCCCGTATTCTGCAGCCTAATTTAAGCGAGGATGTTAAATGGGCTTTGCACGCACCGACAGGTGCGATCGTAGATCCTTTCGGTCTTACCACGGCAATGGCGGAAAGCGCTGCCCTTAACGGTGTAAAAGTCATGCTGAACACCGAAGTTACGGGAATCACTAAGGATGAAGATAGATTTAAGATAACCTGCAGAAAGCATCCTTCGACCGTTGATCCCAAAGCAGAAGGCGAGTTCACACAAGAGGCAGCCATGGTCATAAACGCCGCAGGAGTATACGGTGATGTCATCCATAATATGATAAGTGCCGATAAAATAAAGATTACTCCCAAGCGCGGTGAATATATGCTGCTTGATACGACAGCCGGGAATTTCGTTAACAAGACGATATTTCAGCTTCCTACCGATAAAGGAAAGGGAATCCTCATAACCCCTACGGTTCACGGTAATCTTCTTGTCGGGCCCACAGCCGAAGATATTGAAGATAAGGAAGATACCGAGACCACATCGGCAGGTATATCCGAGATCAAAGTCAAGGCATCCATGAGTGCTCCTGATGTTCCTTTCAGAGAGGTCATAACTTCTTTTTCGGGACTCCGCGCCAGGCTTACGAAGAGAGTCAAAGTCGATAATACCGAAACAGATGATAAGGACGGGGATTTCCTCATAGGCGAAGTTACGGACACCGGAGGATTTTTCGATGCAGTCGGAATAGAATCGCCCGGGTTAAGTGCAGCCCCTGCTATAGCAGAGTATGTTGTCGGCCTTATTTCAGGACGCTGCAAACTGACTCCAAAAACATCCTTTGTAAAAAGGACACCGATACCCAATTTCAAGATGGCAACCGATGAACAAAGACATGCTATGATCGCTGAAGATCCTCTGTATGGGAATGTGATCTGCAGATGCTGTACCGTTACCGAAGGAGAGATAGTAAAGGCTATTCATTCACCGGTTCCGGCGACAACATCCGATGCGATTAAGAGACGTACCGGTGCCGGAATGGGCAGATGCCAGTCAGGATTCTGCAATCCGAAGATTGTCGAGATACTCTCAAGAGAACTTGGTGTTCCTGAGGAATTCATATGCAAAAACGATGCCGGCTCGGAGTACTTAACCGGCGGAAAGGAGGATGCCAGATGATATATGATTTAATCGTCATAGGCGGAGGACCCGCCGGAATGGCAGCAGCTCTAAGCGCCAGAGAACAGGGAATAAGTGACATCCTCATCCTTGAAAGAGATAAGGAACTTGGAGGTATCCTGAACCAGTGCATTCATTCGGGATTCGGACTTACCACGTTTAAGGAGGAACTCACAGGCCCCGAATATGCTCAAAGATATATAGAGATGACCTTAAATGAAAAGATAGGATATATGCTCAATACCATGGTTACCAGGGTAGAGGGTATTCGTGACGGTAAAGATATTTGTACCGTTACTGCCATGAATAAGGAGAAGGGTCTTTTTGAACTGAAGACACGTGCCATTGTTCTGGCTATGGGATGCCGTGAAAAATCAAGAGGAGCTCTAAACATCCCCGGATACAGACCGGCAGGTATTTATTCAGCCGGAACGGCCCAGAGATATGTGAATATTGAGGGAAAGATGCCCGGAAAAAAGGTTGTTATCTTAG
>JAILAN010000088.1 GCA_024681595.1 Lachnospiraceae bacterium | reverse complement strand
AAAATGGGACCTATAGGGCTCGAACCTATGACCCTCTGCTTGTAAGGCAGATGCTCTCCCAGCTGAGCTAAGATCCCGTAAAATCACGACTCAATAGCCGCTTAAATAATATACAATTTTTCCCGTAACATTGTCAAGTATCATTTTATTATGACCCACTAACCCCGTCCCCAAGGGTTCATATATTGAGCATCACTATCCCGCATGCTATCCCGACAGCAAGTCCCGAGAAGTGCCCGATGGAATCTATCCTCTTTGAAGCCGTCATTAGCAGAAGTATACCCATGGTCGGAAGAACCGATCTTATCCCGGACGGCCCGTATATTGCGACGATCATTACCGTATATATTCCCAGAAGACCGCAAAGAACTCCGGAAGCTCCTATCGAGAGCGTAAGCGGTTTATACTTCTTATGTATAAAACATGAAAGTGCGCCTCCCAAAACCATTATGATCACATAAAAGATCAAAAACCTCGTTGTACCAATCACCGGCTCAAGCACCGTTCCAAGATTAAACAGGGAATACATATTGCAGATCATATGCATCGGCTCCTCATGCGTAAAAGCCGACGAGATGATCCTGTAATACTGTTTATTGTAGATGGTCATCTCATAGGAGCTTCCAAGCTTAAGATAACCTGTCTTTCCGGATCTGACCGCGATAAACACTATTAGATTAAGTACGATGAGCACCAGTGTTGCAGGTGAATCGGCAATGTACATATCTGTAACTCCTTTCACGGTTTGACCTTACGGAATATTATCCTGCTTTTGTCCCTTAATATTAAAATTATACATCATTTGTGCTATCATAGGTTTGTTATGTTTTACTTAATATTTCTTCTTTTAATACCATATTATGAACTGATCTTCAGAATTTCCACGACAAGGGATCTTAGTCCGCTGTCTGTGTTTGTTTCCCTTCTTTTTTCCATCGGCTACAGTGCCTTTATAACATTGATCGCCAGACCTTTCGGAAAGCAAAAGGCCAACCGCCTCATGACAGGCATTCTTCTTTTTATCCTGCCCGTACTGTATCTGGTTGAGTTCTTCGTATATCGTTCATTCAAGGTCTTTTACGACGTCAATACCGTGATAAACGGAGCCGGCGGTGTTGCCGCAGGCTTTAAGGCTGATGTCGGAAGGCTCGTTTTCTGCTATGACGGAATAAGCAGGATCTTATTATTCCTGCTGCCTTTCCTTATCTATATTATCTTTATCCGCAGGAAAGACCCCGCAAAGAGACACAGGCTCAAAGCTGCCTTCCTTCTTCTTTTTGCAGGATTTATCCTTGTTTTTTCTTCAGGAGCGATCGTTTCCAGGAATGAGATCCTTAAGAATATGTACTTTGAGGAATATAATTTCCAGAGTGTTGTAGAAAGCCTTGGTTTCGGAACCGGTGTCCGTCTGGATGTTTTCAGAATGATCAAAGGTGACGATGACGAGCTGAGTTTTGAGATCGCAGACAATTATGATTCGGGCAGTGCTTTGTCTGCCGGTCACCCGTTTGCGGACGCTGCAGATGATACCGTTTCTGTCGAAAAAAAATCCCTAAGCGCCATGTTATCGGATGACGATCGCGGAATGTCAGGCAATGAATCCGCCTCAGCGAGGATAAAACTCCCCGCGCCTGAAGATATACTCCCCGAGGATCCGGAAACACTTGTTGCTGAAACAGATATTTCCGGCGATGCTGCTTCTGATATCACGTCGGAAGATGATGTCGTATCAGCCGGCGCCGATCCTGCTGATGAGATAGTTTCCGAAGAACCCGAAGGCCCGGTTAGCTTTAACGATCCTGCAGAATGGGGCGTCAACATGCTCGACATAGACTTTAACGCCCTTGCAGAATCTGCATCCGGCAAAGCCAAAGAACTCGACCTTTATGTAGCATCGATCACTCCAAGTTCAAAGAACAGATACACGGGTCTTTTTAAGGGAAAAAACCTGATCTTCTTTTCTGCAGAAGCTTTCTCCGGTGACATCATAGACCCTGAGCTTACTCCTACTCTTTACCGTCTGTCTACAAAAGGAATACAGATACCCGATTATTATCAGCCTGCGATAGCAGGAACTACCGGCGGAGAGTATGCCAATATCTTCGGGCTGATCCCCTCTAACGGCGGCAAATCCATGAAGCAGATGACCTCTCAAAATACCTGGATCACCATTGGCAACAGGCTGAATGACGAGGGCTACTACGGCAAAACATATCACGACAATACCGGTGATGTATACGGCCGTAATCAGACACATAACCGTCTGGGATATTCTGACGGTTTCATGGCTATAGGCAGTGGAATGGAGGAGTTCCTGACCTCAACGGGATTCCCGCAAAGCGACCTGGAGATGATGCAGGGTACCCTGCCCACATATATTGATAAGCAGCCTTTTAATGTATATTACATGACGGTTTCGGGACACGGACAGTACGGCAGGAGCATCAACCGCATGTCTGCAAAGAACTATGACAGAGTTGCCGATCTTCCTTATTCCGAGATAGTAAAATGTTACATAGCAAATAACATGGAACTGGAGGATGCTCTGACCTATACCGTTAACGCTCTCGAAGAAGCCGGCATCGCAGATGATACGGTCATCGTTCTTGGTGCGGATCATTTCCCATACAGTCTCGATAACGATGCCGCTCTGGGACATATGCCGAATCTGTCAGAGCTCTACGGATATAATGTTACAAACTATATAGAAAGGGATCATAACCGGCTGATCATCTGGAGCGGATACCTCGAGGATATGGATCCCATCATTGTTGATGAGCCTGTGTTCAGCCTGGATATCCTGCCTACATTATGCAATCTGTTCGGTGTGGAATTTGATTCAAGACTTCTGCCCGGAAGAGATATCTTTTCTGATAAAGATGCCCTGATCTTCACGGGAGGCTATGACTGGAAGACATCTCTGGGTACTTATATTGCATCCAAAAACGAATTCACCCCGGTTTCTCCTGATGTCGAGATCCCCGAAGATTATGTATCTTCGGTAAAAACCGAAGTAAGAAACAGGATGACCTATTGTAAGGGCATCCTGTCGTGTGATTACTTTAACCATGTATTCGGACCTCCCGGCTGATATGCGGAAGGTTTTTATCCTCAGTCTGAGTTAAGACCTTTTCTTATCATCTTAAATGTTACGGATTCAATCCTGATAGCACCAAGAGCAGAATATATCCGCATCACATTGGGCTTATTGAGGAAGTCATTTTCCGTACTGTCGGTAACAGTCTTTCCGTCCCCTCGCATGTTAAGAGCCAGGATAGGCATGGTGGCCAGATACAAAACAGCCGGAAGCTGTGCCAGCTCATTACCCGGATATCCGTATCCCTTCATGGATACCTCATATTTACCCAGATCTTCAAGATCTATACCGAAATAATAACTGCTGCCCTTTTTAAACTCAACGTGACTAAGATCAATGGTTCCTTCTCCGTTAATTTTGATGTATTCAACGTCAGCGCCTTTATCATCGTATCCTTCCTCAGCGCCGGTGACCTCTACTTCAATACCCTCCAGGAACTGTCTTACAAACGCGGGTGAATCAAGCAGGAACGAGCATACATTTATCGCCGTCCTTTGAAGTTCTCCTATTAAGAGGCTGCCATCATCAACGGATGAGCTCGCGTTATCACCTATATCTTCGAGTGCACCGGGAACACAGCAGTACAGGTCGTTCTGGGCACGGACCATGGCCGCAAAATTGGTTTTGTTGCCCTCTGTTTCCTCGTCTGAGATCCTGGCCCACCAGTCAGTCATCACTATTCCCTTAAATCCCCACTGACCCCTTAAGATAGTGGTATTAAGATCATAGCAGCCGGATGTCCAGACACCGTTTAACTGACCGTATGTCGTCATGACGGTATCCGCGCCGCCCTCTCTAACTGCGATCTCAAAGCCCTTGAGATATATCTCACGAAGCGCCCTTTCTGAAACGATCTGGTTCATCTGAAGGCGGCCCGTCTCCTGATTATTGCATGCAAAATGCTTTATTGAGCCCGTTACTCCTGAGCTCTTAAGTCCCCTGACCTGGCTGGCTCCCATAACGCCCGTCAGATAAGGATCTTCACTGAAATATTCAAAGTTACGTCCGTTTAACGGATGCCGGTGTATGTTCATTCCGGGACCCAACAGGATATCGACATTGTTTTTCAGCATTTCGATCCCGAGGATTGAATACAGTTCCTCTATAAGATCCGGATTATATGTGCATGCCATCAGTGTCCCGTTCGGCAGTGAAAAGGCCTTCATTCCACTGTCAAGTCTCATGCCCGAAGGGCCGTCATCCATGCATCCTACCGGGATACCTTTTGCCTTAAGGGCGGGGCTTATGCCGCCGAATGCCGCTGCTGTACCGGGAGTTACCTGCTTCGAGCTCATTCCCTCTCCGCGGATAATGGTGCAGAGTTCTTCCTTAGTAAGCTGGGCTATGAACTCATCCATAGTGACTTTGCCGTCGGCAACATCCTTTAGCTTATATCCCTTATCACCGGTCAGAGGTATTTCACGCGGCAGTCTGGAATCACGTCTTGATCTCTGGGTGTCCTTTCGAAGCGGTACATCCTCATATCCCAGGGTGACGCCTTCATTTCCGTCAGTCACTGCGATCATCCTCTTAAAGGAAGTAACGGGGCCCATGGCGTTTTCAAGTTCCTCAACAATGATGTCATCATCAATGCTGAAGCTATCTATGCATACAGCATCCCTTACATTTTCACCGGCGTAGACCTCGTATGTACCCTTTTCAAGAACAAATCCGGTTCCCAGTCCGCATTTCCCGGTCTCATCAAATGAGGCGAATGCGGAAAAAGGCACCTTGAAGGATTGCGTTTCTGTCTGACCCGGTATAAGGAGCGCAGACTTTTTAAACGCGCAAAGAACCCTGGCGGGCTTGCCAAGCAGGCCGTTAGGAGCTTTAATGTATATCTGGCAGACCTCCTTGCCGGAACGGCTGCCCGTGTTAGTTACCTTAAGTTCAAAAGATATCGAATCCTGTCCGAGCTCGACATTTGATGATTTAATGTCAAAAGTTGTATAAGAAAGACCATATCCGAAGGGATACATGACCTTGTCCCTGGCAAAGGTCTCAAAGTATCTGTATCCTGCATATATATCCTCTTCATAAACCGCTTTTTCGGGGTCTCCGAAGTTTTTATCGGAGGGGTAATCGGTTATCTCATATGCTATCGAATCGGACAGATGCCCTGAAGGATTGACGGCGCCTGTAAGAACATCGACCGTTCCGAAACCTCCTATCATTCCGCCCTGCCATGCATAGATAACTGCATCCGGACTGTACTTTTTAACAAATGACATATCTATGACATTTCCCACATTGAGAAGGACTGCCATTTTGTCAAACCCTTCTCTGACTTTGCGAAGCATATCTTCCTCTTCGTCGGAGAGAAGATAAGCACCTTTCTGGTTCTTATTGTCTATATCCTCTCCTGCAGTCCTTGCTATGATGACTATGGCGCAATCGTTGTTTGAAGCCGCATCCCTGACTGTTTCGGGATCGAGTACCATCTCTTTCTGGCTCCAGGGTTCATTTCCCCAGCCAATGCCTTCCTCAATGGGATTTTCTTCCTCCCACTTGCGGTAAACCTGAACCAGCGGTTCGTAAACCTTGATATCGCCTGCTTTATCGGCCTCGTAAAGAGCATCGAGAATGCTGTATACGCGGTTAACATTCACCATTCCGCCCGAGCCTGTGCCCGACTTGTAATAATGTGACTGCATTCTTCCAAAAACGGCAACCTTTGAGCCTTTTTTTAGAGGCAGTACATTATCCCTGTTTTCAAGAAGAACCTGGCCTTCGGCAACTGTCTGTCTGGCCAGGTTTCTGTATTTTTCGTAATCAAGTTTCTTTTTCATATAACCCACCTTAATGCTGTCTGCCGGCGGCAAAGGAAACGCCGCGCGTCAGTATCCTCTCGTTCCGGTCAGGGATTCGTCGTTCTCGATCCAGTCGCTGACATTGACTACACGATAGTCATTTTTTGTATCCCTGACAAACACCCTGTTTATTCCCGCATTTATTATCATCCTCTTGCACATTGCACAGCTGTTTGAGTTGGCAATGTATTCGCCGCTTTGGGCATCTACTCCTGCCAGATACATATCTGCTCCTATCATCTGTGAGCGCGATGCAGATATTATGGCATTGGCCTCGGCATGTACCGAACGGCACAGTTCATACCTCTCACCTCTGGGGATGTTAAGCTCATTTCTGATGCAGGTGCCGATATCGGAGCAATTCTTGCGTCCTCTGGGCGCACCGACGTATCCGGTTGAAACCACTTCATCATTATTAACGATAACAGCCCCGTATTTTCTTCGAAGGCAGGTTCCTCTTTGTGAAACCGTCTCCGCAAGGTCCAGGTAGTAATTTATCTTGTCTCTTCTTTCTTCCATGATCGTTGCCTCCCAAAATACATTGCATCACACTATCTGAGGAACAGATAGATAAAAGCGATGCTCACTACCATCTGAAGCAGTGCAAATCTCATTACCACCTGTCCGTTAGACCACCCGGTATCGAGATTCCTTCGGACATGATCATGCAATGGAGTACGCAGTTTCTTCATAGGGTTAAACTTAAACACCCTGATGCATGTGATCTTCAAAAGTCCCAGTCCCCCGTCCAGTATGAGAAGCAGTGCAAACGGAATATAAAGGATCGGGAACTTACTCTTCAGGGCAACAATACTGATAAACACTCCCATAGCCCTCGATCCTGCATCTCCCATCATCAGTATGCTGGGACCGGCATTGAACCAGAGGTATGAAAGAACAGCTATCATGAAATACATGATGACATATACAAATGTTGAATATGCCTCCGTGGTCAGATCTGCGATGTAAAAACTCAGCAGCGTGACAACGGTCAGCGTGCCTGACAGTCCGTCAACTCCGTCGGCACAGTTGGTAACATTGATCGATGCCCAGATGAGTATGACAGCGAGGATGTAAAACAGCCATACCGGCACCGTGATCGTAAAATCATAATTACCGAAGCCAAACGTAGTTCCGTTATAATGCACATATGTGAAGGCTATCGCCAGAGCCGCGAAGAGATCCAAAAGTCCCTTTTTAAGGCGTCCCCAGGGCTTTTCGGCTCTGTCATCCAGATACCCGGTCAGCATCTCCACTATAACGATGAACATATACACCGTATACTCCAGAGTCACCGGTGCAAAGAGAAGTGCTCCTATGGCGAATGCCGGTATAAAGATCACTCCGGCTCCCTGAGGTTTGCCTTTGGATAGTTTGCCGTCGACTGCAAATTCTCTTCCATGATCGGCCGGGAGCAGATCTTTAAAGACCACCATCCCGCCGAAGGTAATGGCAAAGGTAAAAATGATCCCCAGCGCCAGCATTACATTCGGGTACTGTTTGAATAATAAAAATATCACGTTGTCATCTCCGTTTCTATGGTTTTATATCGTTTTATTGCAATTATATTTCATAAAGACGCCGGTCTATAATCCCAGCGCTCCTCTGGCCAGTTTGTCAGCCAGATTGTTATACTTATCCCCGCTGTGGCCTGTCACTTTTTTAAAGGCGATCTTAACCTTCCTGCTGGCCTCTTTATAGAAATCCACATAGGCCCTGGTACCTTCCTTTTTGGTCTTCCATTCTCCGAGCGGCCACTTGGCGATCCCCTCATAATCATGGTAAATGGTGATCGACGGTATCTCATAATCCATTGCATACTGCATGGCGGCACAGGCGCCCATGATCTCCCCTGCAACATTCCACATGGATTTAAGCTCGGGATCACAGAATTTATCCGAATATTCCTCGATCTCATCATCGCTTTTCACAACGACCATTCCGTAGGAATACTCCTCCGTTTCCTTGTCGTAGCTTCCGTCCACGTATATATGCAGTGAATCGTCTTCCTCTTCGTTTTTGATAAAGGATTTTATCTTTATTTCCATAAAGAATATTCTATCATTTAGACAGGTTATCGGCAAGGTAATAACCTGTAAAGCAAAAGGGCGTACATTCGATCATGTACGCCCTTTAACTTTGGTTTTCGTTATATTCTTTATTCAGTCAGAGCCTTCACCCAATCCGGAACTTCTTCGGTAAATACAAAGCAGAAGAACTCTCCCTTTTTGGCATATTCGTAACTGCTGTTAAAAAATACGTTCATCTGATAATTATCCATTTCCGGACTGTACCTCTTCCAGACCTTCGTCAGATTATCAGGCTTTGAGCACTTAAGTATTTCCTTGATATCCTCGGGATCATCTATGGTAACGGTTACCGAAGGATCATCTCCGTAATAGTCTTCCGAGGATTCATACACTTCATAGTGGTAGTTCGTTATGGTTATGGAATCTATGTCCGATGCGTTAAACTCCCCGGGCAGATATCCTCCATGCTTTCTGATGCTTGATATGGTATTGCCAAAGTCATCATAAACAGGAAGAGAATATTCAGCTCCGTTAGCCAGTTTAAAGACTATCTTGCCCGACGGGTCCTCTCTTAATCCCTTTGTGAAGTCAAAGCTCTGTGCATCCTCAGCCCACGAATCTATAAGGTCTGAAGGTTCAACCGATACGGGCTCAAAGCCGACTCCGTTTGAATAAAGAATCGTGGCACCCATTTCATCAAGCTCGTCCTTCTGTCCGATAACCGCAAACAGATATGACCTGAATTCCGGTGTTCCCACTATCTCATCGAGCAGATCCAGCGAAGCCTGGTCATTTATATCAACGTATATCATTCTGGGCACTTCCACGCCGCCTCTAAGTCTGTATAATACGGCCATGCCCATAATATCGGGGTTTTCTGTCTGAGAATCCTGGTAGTTGTTTTCGACACTTATATTGGCCAGCTTCACCAGGGCATCGGTCGTTTTCAATATCATATTTTCACGTTTATAAGCGCCTTCGTTAACCCAGTTCATGCCATAAGTGCTTACCGGCCCGTCAGTCTTCTTAAATTCAAATCTTTCACCATACGCATATGGATATGTTTCAATCGCATAGGACTTGATGCTCGATGCTTTGGGAACATAGTCATCATATCCGATCAGATCAAAATAGAATACTGCCAGCAATCCCAGCGTCAGGACCGCACCCAGTGCCGTAGACCATATGGATCTGACCGCACCTTTGACATCCAGAGCAAATACTCCCTCCAGAGTCATGCCTACAATAAATGCGGCGATCACTGCGGCGATCGCTGTGATAAGCTTGCTGTCAGCAGATGACTGAAATACAGGTACCGCTACGGTGAGCGCTGCTGCCGGAATGATCATGAGTTTCAGGATCGTTCGAAGCGGTTTTGAATATACTGCCTTATGCATGGCTTCCGACGGTCTCTTCATGTAGCAGATGTATGAAAGGATCACTGCCGCCACGGTCAGTATCACCCAGGCAATAAGATCCGTACGCATGAACCTTATCTCCTTGCCCAGATCGTTCATTTCCTTCAGCCAGTATCCGTAATCCATCGAATAAAGTCCCGGGAACAGGGTGTCACGGGGAACGTCAAACATTCCGGTAGCCGTTTTAAAGAAGAAAAATTTGAAGCTGTCAATAGTATCCACCACCAGCATAGGACCGAATGACAGTCCCAGTATGCCGCCGACAGCTACGATCATGTTACCGGTAAGGCATATGCATATGATAGACAGACTGTAGTAAAACAGGAAAATCATCACATTCAGGAATGTGGAGAATATGAATTCCTTAAAAGCCAGCATGTTCATATATCCCCATACCGAAGCCGTTATGATGGCCAGGCATGAGCAAAGAACATAAGAGACTATATATATGATGAGACCCGATACATAATCCCGAAGAAACATTGTTTTATGCTTCACCGGAATCGATTTGAGCATATCGACCTTGCTTCGGTTATTAAGATAGCCGAAGATTCCTATACCGAGTACTATTCCGAGCAGCATATACACCACGGAGTCCCTGAAAGCGAGTGCATCACATATAGCCTCGCGCATCTGCTCCTCAAACACGGCAAGCTGTGCGGGAGTTTCTGTAGGAAACCACATGGTAATCCTGTTAAGGTAAACAACCATCACAAACGGGAACAGTCCCAGCATGGTGATCACACAGAGTATCCACATCCACGCTTTCTGTTTGTTAAGTTTAATAAGATCAGCCCAGAAGGATCTTTTTGATGTCATATCCTGCCACCTCCGTTTCACTAATGAATATCTCTTCAAGAGAAAGAGGAAGAACCTCGTAGAATATCGTATCTATGCTGGAGAACCTGGCCATGGCTTCTTCGCGTGTAGTCCGAAGCGTAAATGTATACAACTGACCGCGCTTGTTTTCATTGGCGATCTCGACGCCGTTTAAGGCTTTGTCCTTATCAGCTTCATCTTTAAACACACACTGAACCTTCTGTATGTTGAGCTTCATATCCTCCAGATCCTTTGAAAGGAGGATACCTCCCTGATGCAAAAGACCTATATGATCGCAGATATCTTCAAGCTCACGAAGATTGTGCGATGCAATGACAGGTGTCAGTTTACGATCTTCTATTTCTTTAGCCAGTATGCTCTTTACCGCCTGTCTCATGACCGTATCGAGTCCGTCAAAGGTCTCGTCGCACAGCAGATATTTGGTCTTTGAGCATATACCGAGTATCATCGCCAGCTGCTTTTTCATTCCCTTGGAGTAGGTACTGATCCTCCGGCTGCCTTCGAGTCTGAATGCGGACAGATACCCGTCAAATGCTTCCCTGTCAAAGCTCTCATACAGGTCAGCATAGTAATCACGCATATAAATCGCGGTTGAATTCGGGAAAAAGTACGGTTCGTCCGAGATGAAGAACACATTTTTCTTAACATCAACATTGTCATAAATCTCCATTTCATCTACCAGTGCTGTTCCGCCGTCGGGCTTATACACTCCTGACAGAATACGAAGCAGCGTGCTCTTGCCCGCACCGTTCGTTCCGATAAGGCCGAACACTTCTCCTTCCTTAATATCGAAGGAAACATTGTCAAGTGCTTTGATCTCGTCAAAGCTTTTGTTTAATTCTCTGATCTCAATCATGATTTTCCCTCTTTTATCTTCTCTATCGTTTCGATCATTTCTTTTTTGGTCACACCGTATTCAAGTGCTTCGGATGCCAGATCACCCAGTCTCTTAAGGCAGTCCTGTCTGTGCCTGATGACCAGACTGTCGTTGCCGGCAACAAAGCTTCCCCGTCCTTTGACGGAATAGATAAAGCCCCGTCGCTCCAGTTCCATGTATGCCTTCTGAATGGTGTTCGGATTGATGGACAGTTCCATTGCAAGTGTCCTAACCGACGGCATCTTAAAATCACTTTCCAGTGCTCCCTTGAGGATGAGTTCCGCAAAGCGTTCCGTGACCTGCTCATATATGGGGCGTGGATCTTTGTAATCTATCAGGATCATCCGCGTCATACACCTCCTTTTTGGGTATAATAAATGCACTAACTGTATTATTCATGATAGTACAGTTAGTGCATCGTGTCAACAGTTTTTTGATTAGCGATCACGTTTTATAGATCTTTGTTTTGACCGGTCGATATCTTCTTGATCCACTTGCCGCTCTTTAAGCGAAGTACGCACCAGAATGTCTTGACTATCTGATCAAACTTAAGAAATACATATATCCAGAATGCGGGAAGATGAAAAACGAATCCTGCCAGCAGTCCCAGTGGAATTGATAATACCCAGAGAAATATATTGTCCGTGAGCATCAGCATCTTCGTATCTCCGCCTCCGCGAAGCACTCCTTTGGTCATGATACTGTTGGTAGCTTGAAAAACTATGATAAGGCTTATGGCCTCCATTAAGGACAAGGCGGTCTGCCGGGTTTCCTCACTGACATTCCGGTACGCACCGACCATCGGGCCTGATATCAGCATGATAAAGAGCGCCGATACGGCTCCGAGAGCAAATCCCAGTCCCAAAAACAGCCATCCCTGCTCCATGGTCTTATCCTTCTGACCCATACCAAGTGTCTGCCCGGTGACTATGGCTCCGGCCTGGCTGACGCCCTGGATCACTACGGTACTTAATTGTTGGGTCACCGCTGTTATCGCATTTGCCGCAACAAAGACAGCTCCCAGATGTCCGATGACCATGGCGACCGAATTGTTTCCCAGGGCAAGAATGCCGTCACTTATAAGAACCGGGATGCTGATCCTTATGTATTCGCTTATAAGGGTTCCTGTCTTCATAAAGAAATCTTTGGGCTTAAATCCGATCCTCTCATCCTTTATAAATAAGTATCCCAATATAAATGTCGTTTCAAATACCCTGGCGATCAGCGTTCCCAACGCTGCACCCGCCACCTCCATCCTTGGCATTCCGAGTTTACCGAAGATGAACACGTAATTGGCGCCGAGGTTTACAAAGAAGGCTCCTATTGAAACAAAAAGGGGTAGTCTCACCTGTCCGACGCTTCGAAGCGCTATCGTAGTGGTAAGTGATGCACCGAGGAAAAAGTAGGTGACGATCGAATAATTAAAATATGTACTTCCGAGTTCGATTATCGAGCCATCATCCGTGTACATCCGCATGATCGTTCCGGGGATAAGGAGTGTAGCTATTGCAAAGATCGCTGCAAGCAGAAGGGTAAGCCTGAGCATCAGGCAGACTGTCTGTTTAAGTGCGATCCCCGCAGCATCATTTGAATCACCCGAATGCTTCATGCCCCAGTATCTGGATACAAGAACAGAAGCCCCCATTCCGAGGCCCATGCAGAAGATCTGGTAAATACTGATAAATGAATTTGCCAGTGATGTTGCTGACAGGGGATTTTCACCCAACGAACCGACCATTATGGTATCGAGCATATTGACACCTATGGTTATAAGGCTCTGCAGCGCAATGGGCAGGGCCAGGGTGAATACCTTTTTATAAAATGAAGAGTCTTTCTTAAATAATTTCATAT
>JAILAN010000084.1 GCA_024681595.1 Lachnospiraceae bacterium | reverse complement strand
CCAAAAACATTCCTTTATATACTATGGTTCGTGAAGATAAAGAACAGATATAGGTGTTTTCCGAGCTTTGCTCGAACTCTCTTCTTATAACATAGAGCTTTCTGTCGAAATCTATACCTTTGGCGATATGCTCCGGTCTTTCAAGGAAACACTGCATGATATAGGGCATGCTGTCCAGGGCAGGCTTACCGAGGATATCGGGATTAACGGGAACTTTTCTCCAGCCCAGAACTTTAACGCCTTCTTTTCCGGATATCACTTCAAGCATACGCATGGCGAAGGTACGCTTTAATTCATCCTGAGGAAGGAACATCATTCCTATACCGTAGTCCCTTGCTTCTTTAAGTACTATCCCAAGATCGGCTGCTTCTTTCTTAAAGAAAGAGTGCGAGATCTGTAAAAGGATACCTACACCGTCACCTACCTTACCGGTAGCATCTTTACCTGCACGATGCTCAAGCTTTTCTACTATATGAAGTGCATCATCCAGGACATTGTAGTCGGCATGTCCGTCGATGTTGACAACGGCTCCGATACCGCAGGCGTCATGTTCTCTCAAATAACTTAAATTCTGATAAGGTTCTTCTTTCATCATAATATCCTCACTCACAATAAAAAAAATAGGCGTCCATTGGACGCGGAAGAGGTCATCTTCCGTATTCAATGAACGCCTTTGCTCATTCCGTGATATTGTATACCTGTATACGATATAAGTCAACCCCCTATTTTGGCGGAAAAAATTTTTTTAAAAAGTGTATTGACAATCCTTTTTCGGAGTTGTAATATACGGCTCATGAAGACAAAGGCGTCTTTGAACCGAGAGGTTCAGAGGCGTCTTTTTTTTATTTCATTTTAACGATCCGCACGATGTGCAAATTAATTAAGGAGGAACTTTATGAAAACTGTATCTGATTATTTTGGCAGTATGGTCTTCGATGACAGAGTTATGAAGGCGATGTTGACCGAAAAAGTTTATTCGTCTTTGAAGAAGACCATTGATGAGGGCCTGCCGCTGGATGAAAGCGTAGCTGAAGCCGTTGCCATGGCCATGAGAGATTGGGCTGTTTCAAAGGGTGCCACACATTTTACTCACTGGTTCCAGCCGCTTACCGGTATCACGGCGGAGAAGCATGACAGCTTCATAACACCGTCTCCTGACGGCGGAGTGATCATGGAGTTTTCGGGAAAGGAACTCATAAAGGGTGAGCCGGATGCCTCATCATTTCCTTCGGGAGGATTAAGAGCGACTTTTGAAGCCAGAGGCTATACGGCATGGGATCCTACCTCTTATGCATTTATAAAAGGAAAGACATTATGTATCCCCACAGCCTTTTGCTCATACGGCGGAGAAGCACTTGATAAGAAAACACCTTTGTTAAGAAGTATGGAAGCTTTGAATAAGCAGGCTTTAAGAATACTTAAGCTCTTCGGTAACAACGATGTCAAATATGTAAGGACTTCGGTAGGACCCGAACAGGAATACTTCCTTATTACAAAGGAAATGTATGATAAAAGACCGGACTTAAGATTCACCGGCAGAACCTTATACGGAGCAATGCCTCCCAAGGGACAGCAGATGGATGACCATTATTTCGGAGTTATCAAACCGAGAGTTGCGGCCTATATGGAAGAGCTTAACGATGAATTATGGAAGCTGGGTATCCTGGCTAAAACAGAACATAATGAAGTGGCTCCCGCCCAGCATGAACTTGCTCCGATCTACAGCACCACGAACGTGGCTACGGATCATAACCAGCTTATGATGGAGATCATGCAGAAGGTAGCTTCCAAGCACGGACTTGTTTGCTTATTGCATGAAAAGCCTTTTGCGGGAGTTAACGGATCCGGTAAGCACAACAACTGGTCTATGGCCACCAATACCGGTATAAACCTTCTTTCTCCCGGAGATACACCTTATGAAAATGCACAGTTCTTACTTTTCCTGTGTGCAGTCATTAAGGCAGTTGACGATTATCAGGATCTTTTGAGGATATCGGTAGCCACAGCGGGCAACGATCACAGATTGGGAGCCAACGAAGCACCTCCCGCAGTCATTTCGATGTTTGTGGGTGATGACCTTAACGCAGTTCTTGAGGCCATTGAAAAGGATAAGCCTTATAAAGAGACAATAGACAAGATGATGAAGCTCGGTGTGGATGTACTCCCCGCTTTCAGGAAGGATGCCACAGACAGAAACAGAACTTCACCTTTCGCATTTACCGGAAATAAATTCGAATTCAGAATGCTGGGTTCGTCAAACAGCATAGCCTGTGCGAACATCATGCTCAATGCAGCCGTAGCCGAAAGCCTTAAGATCTATGCGGACAGACTTGAAAAAGCCAAGGATTTCGAAACGGAACTTCATAAGATGATCAAGAAGACCATAAAGGATCATAAGAGGATCATCTTTAACGGAAACGGATATGATGACGCATGGATCAAGGAAGCAACCGAGGTAAGAGGTCTTTCAAACTACAGAACGACTCCCGATGCCATACCCCATATTCTGGATAAGAAAAATATGGATATGCTCACAGCCCACAAGGTATTTTCCGAAACCGAGATCAGGTCACGTTGTGAGATCACACTGGAGAACTACTGCAAGACGGTACTTATTGAAGCCAATACAATGGTTAAGATGGCACAGAAGCAGATCGCTCCCGCAATCTCTAAATACACGGCAACTTTAGCCGAAACGATCAAGGTTAAGAAGGAAGTGGATAAGACCATAGCATGCGGCTACGAGAAGGGAGTACTTAAGAAGCTTTCCGCTTACAACGACAATATCATCACCAAGAGTGAAGAATTGCGCGAAGCGTTGATAAAATCGGAGGAGATAGAAGACGTGATCAAGCAGTCGGCTGTCATAAGAGACAAAATTATCCCCATGATGGGAGAGTTGAGAGCTTATGCGGATCAGGCAGAGGTGATAACAGAGAAGAGTTACTGGCCTTATCCGACATACGGCGACATTCTTTTCAGCGTCAGATAAATTTTTATGTGAGGAGTGGATATTATGAATGAGAATATTTTAGAAGTTGTTTCCGGACAGGTCTTCGGAGTGTGGTTTCTGATCGGCGCTGCTTTGGTATTCTGGATGCAGGCAGGTTTCGCAATGTGCGAAACGGGCTTTACCAGAGCCAAAAACGCCGGAAATATCATCATGAAGAATCTGATGGATTTCTGTATCGGAACTGTAACATTTATCCTTTTGGGATTCGGACTTTTCCTCGGAGAGGATGCTCTCTTCGGACTTGTAGGTCTTCCGAATTTCGATATTTTTACAAATTATGCGGGTTTTGACTGGTCAAACTTCGTATTTAACCTGGTTTTCTGTGCTACCACGGCCACGATAGTATCGGGTTCCATGGCAGAGAGAACAAGATTCATTTCATACTGTGTATACTCAGCAGTCATATCGGCGGTCATTTATCCGATAGAGGCTCATTGGACCTGGGGTGGCGGCTGGCTTGCGCAAATAGGCTTCCATGATTTTGCCGGTTCCAACTGTATACATATGGTCGGCGGTATCTGCGCCCTGATCGGTGCGGCAATGCTCGGACCCCGTATCGGAAAGTATGAAAAGGATAAAAACGGTAAAATTGTTAAAGTTAATGCTTTTCCGGGGCATAACCTCCCTATAGCAGCCCTCGGTGTATTTATCCTCTGGCTTGGCTGGTACGGCTTTAACGGTGCTGCTGCCACTACAGTAGAGCAGCTCGGTGCGATCTTCGTGACCACCACCATAGCCCCCGCCGTAGCCACAGTTGTTTGTATGATATTTACATGGATCAAATACGGTAAGCCCGATGTTTCAATGTGTCTTAACGCTTCACTTGCAGGACTCGTAGCCATTACGGCTCCCTGTGATGTGGTAGATGCTCTGGG
>JAILAN010000026.1 GCA_024681595.1 Lachnospiraceae bacterium | reverse complement strand
GATTATTTCTACATGGAGGCATTGACACGCCTTGATTGTGACTGGGAGGTGTACTGGTAGATTGAAGGGAACTGAATTTCTGGATATTGATAACTTAAACAGCAAAGAGGATTTTGAACGGCTGCTGCTTGATATATTGGAACCGCTAAGATCGCGGTATACGGATTACTGCACCGGTATAGACTGCGACAGGGTGTTTGCGCATTATGATGCCAAAGCAGCTGATATGGAGGCTTTTTCCAGACCTCTATGGGGACTCGTTCCGCTATGGACGCAAAAAGAGGAAACGTCTGTAGACGGCAGATCCATGGAATATGCCCGAATATATCGCAGGGGGCTATCCGAGGGAACCGATCCGGATTCCGAGGGATACTGGGGTGATTGCAGACCTTTTGACCAGAGATTTGTTGAGATGGCGGCCATCGCATGCGGAATGATATTTACACCGCACATCCTGTGGAACCCTCTCGATGACAGGGCAAAGAAAAATCTGGCGGATTACCTTAACCGGATAAATGATGAGGAACTGCCCGTATGTAACTGGATACTTTTTGCGGTATTAGTAAATATAGCACTTAAAAAAAGAAACATGCCGTATAACCCGGGTATGCTCGAGAACTATTTAAACGGCCTCGAGACATTTTATCTCGGGGAAGGCTGGTATTGTGACGGAGACTCCGGCCAGAAAGATTATTATATTTCTTTTGCTATACATTTTTACTGTCTCGTCTATGCCAAAGTGATGGAAGAGGAAGATTCGGGGCGCTGTGTAACATACAGGCAGCGGGCGATGGAATTTGCCCGGCAGTTTATCTACTGGTTTGACAAAGACGGCGATGCCATTCCGTTTGGCAGATCGCTGACATATCGTTTTTCGCAGGCAGCATTTTTCTCGGCATGCCTGATATCAGATATTGAGCCATTCCCGGTTCCGGTCATGAAGGCATTTATCACGGAGCATTTAAGGAGCTGGCTAAAGAGAGATATCTTTGACAGCAGCAAAATGCTGACGATAGGCTACGGATATGCCAATCTTCACATGAGTGAAAGATACAATGCACAGGGCTCGCCGTACTGGGCACTTAAGACATTTGCCTTTTTGATGCTCCCAAAGGATCATCCGTTCTATACGGAAAAAGCATCAATGGATACGGAACTGATGTGGACAAAACCGATCTGTTCCATGAAACATGCCGATATGCTCGTATATCATTACGGCAATCATGCTACGGCATATGTACCCGGAGTATACAGTCCTAAGGGACATGGACATATAGTTGAAAAATATGGCAAATTTGCATATGATTCCAAATTCGGGATCAGTGTCAGCCGGTCACAGTATGAACTGTGTGAGTGTGCTCCTGACAGTATGCTTGCTTTTCTCATCGACGGATATGTATATGTCCGAAGGATATGCGAGGAACGTTTGATAGAGGATGACTCGGTCGTTTCAGTGTGGAGCCCGTATCCGGGGATCACGGTCAGAACGACTATCAAACCGAATGCGGACGGACATATTCGTGTTCACGAGATAGAGAGCAAAATCGAATGCACTGCCGTTGACAGCGGATTTGCGATTAGGCGTGATGATACATGCACTGTAGATATAATGACAAGTGATGATAAAAATGTCAGCTATGCCGCAAACAGATTCTGCGAGTGCAGTGTGAGGGGAACCGTGATCGAAGGCCCGGATGTTCCCGCAATCGGACGGTCATATATTGCAGATCCCAACACGCACCTTATGTATCCCAAGACACTGATCCCTGCTGTAGAGTATCGGATCGGCAGGGGAAGGAGCGTTCTTAAAACGGAAATCATCAGCAAATGGTACAACATTTAGCCTGAACAATATAAGGAGGAACAAAGAATATGGAAGTTAGGACAGCATCATCGCCAAAGGATGTTAAGTACTATGACACCCAAAGACTAAGAGAGGAGTTCCTGATACCCGAAGTGTTCAAAAAGGACGAAATCACCTTTGTTTACAGCCACGTAGACAGGATCATCACAGGCGGAGCAATGCCGGTTGACAAGGAGCTTAAGCTTAATGCAGCCGACGAACTTCGGGCTGAGTATTTCCTTGAAAGAAGAGAGATGGGCGTTATAAATATCGGCGGGAACGGCAGCATCAAAGCAGACGGCCACGTTTATCCCATAGCTCACAGAGAGGCAATGTATCTGGGCATGGGTACCCGTGAGATATCCTTTATGAGCGATGACGGATCAAACCCCGCCAAGTTCTATATCAATTCTACTCCCGCACACAGAACGTGCCCGACTGTTGTCATCAGACAGGAGGGAACGCCTGAAGAAGGAGTGGTCATCGTTAAGGATGAGAACAAGGTACACCTCGGTTCGGTTGAGGAATCGAATGTCCGCACGATATGCAAATACATCCTTCCGGGACAGGTGGAGAGCTGTCAGCTCGTGATGGGAATGACCCATTTAGAGCCCGGCAGTGTATGGAATTCGATGCCCTGTCACACTCATGACCGCCGCATGGAGGTTTATCTGTACTTTGAAGTTCCCAAGGACGGCTTTGTAATGCATTATATGGGCGAACCCTCCGAGACGAGGCATATAGTTATGCGAAACGAGCAGGCCGTTATATCACCCAGCTGGTCTATCCACTGCGGCTGCGGATCTTCAAACTATACCTTTATCTGGGGAATGGCAGGAGAGAACCAGGTATTTTCAGATATGGATAATGTCACCTCGGATATGCTTTTCTAGCAGATCATCAAAGAACAGACATTCGTGATATAAGGAGGAAATGAAAGTGGATATTTTGAACAGTTTTTCACTTGAAGGAAAGGTTGCATGGGTCACAGGTGCATCATACGGTATAGGATTTGCAATAGCATGTGCGTATGCAGAGGCCGGAGCGACCATTGTTTTTAACGATATAAACCAGGAATTGGTGGACAAGGGTCTTGCCTCATACAAAGAAAAGAATATAGATGCACGCGGTTATGTATGTGACGTCACCGATGAAGAGGCCGTTAATGCTCTCGTTAAGCAGATTGAAAAAGAAGTCGGCAGGATAAACATTCTGGTAAATAATGCAGGTATCATAAAGCGTATCCCCATGTGCGAAATGAGTTCTGAGCAGTTCAGACAGGTCATAGACGTTGATCTCAATGCTCCTTTTATCGTATCTAAGGCAGTGATCCCTTCGATGATCGAACTGGGAGGAGGCAAGATCATCAACATCTGTTCGATGATGTCGGAGCTCGGCAGAGAAACAGTATCCGCATATGCAGCTGCCAAGGGCGGTCTTAAGATGCTGACCCGTAATATCGCCTCTGAGTACGGCAAGTACAATATCCAGTGCAACGGGATAGGACCCGGATATATAGCAACGCCTCAGACAGCACCACTTCGTGAAAAACAGCCTGACGGCAGCAGGCATCCTTTTGATTCATTTATCATAAGCAAAACACCGGCAGAGCGCTGGGGAAGCACTGACGACCTTAAGGGTCCTGCTGTATTCCTGGCATCTGCAGCTTCGGATTTTGTCAACGGACATGTTCTTTATGTTGACGGCGGAATACTCGCTTATATCGGCAAACAACCGGGCTGAGCCCATATTAATCAGCGGGTATGACATGCTTCCGCCATAAGCAGAAAGCTCTGTGCTTTATGATCGCACAGAGCTTTTTTTGGTTTGCGCGCCATGGGCGCGCTCTAACGGGTGCAAGTCCCGAACACGCCCAGATAGTGGGAAGTGTATAGCTGAACAGCAAGGGTGTCCATCGTGAGGTGGAATCTGAAGGAAGCTGCAAGCAAATCTCTGGTCCGACG
>JAILAN010000007.1 GCA_024681595.1 Lachnospiraceae bacterium | reverse complement strand
AATAATATCGGAATCTTTGCGGTATCAACTTTCAATACGGATTATATTCTTGTAAAGGCAGAAAACTTTGAGAGAGCTTTATGTGTATTGTCCGCAGAAGGATACTCTATTGAATAAGGGAAGAGAGTTAAGAAGAGATATGGCTGACAAACAGAATAAAAGAAGGCTTTGTGCTGGTGCGTAATCCCTATAACCCGTCTCAGATGACCCGGTACAGCCTGTCCCCGGAGGTCGTGGATCTGATCGCATTCTGTACGAAGGATCCGGCACTGATGCTGCCGCATATGGATGCGTTAAATCCCTACGGACAATAATGGTTCGTTACCGTTACGCCGTATGGGAAAGACATCGAGCCCAATGTGCCGGATAAGCAGAAAGTGCTGGAAGACTTTAAGAAGCTTTCTGATATCGTCAGTGTAGACAGCGTCGGATGGAGATATGATGGTATATTATCCCGTAAGTTAAAGTGGGAAAGCCACTGCATCTTTGTACAGCTTCTGAAGCGTTTTTATAAATGCGGTAAGGCTCTCACGGCTATCCGTCTTGTGCGTGCACAGGACGCAGTGAAAACACTCCTTGCAGTCATAAGGGATCCACGCAAACTGTCCGCTGTGGTCGTTTAAGAATCCGGGAGCAAGGCAGATGCCTTTGCCGGATGCGACATTCACAAGAGTGGAGTCATGATCGGGACTGTTAAAATATTCGATCTTTCCGGATGAGATGAGCTTCTGCTGGACACTACGTAAAGCGTTCGGAGAGCCGCCTCCTACCATGAGGGTGCGCCCGTAGATATCTTCATCCGTTATGATGTCCTTTTTAGCCAGAGGATCGTTTTTATCGGCAATAAGGTAGATACCGGAATCAAAGAGCCTGTGGACGTTGATCCCCGGGATATGTTTGGTCTGTTCTATGAGAGCAAAGAGGACATCGGACTCATCCTTTAAGAAACTTTCCACACCGCTATCGTATTGAAACACAGGAGTAACCTGGACGCCGGGCTGCTCTTTTTCAAATGTGCGGATAGCCTCAGGCAGGAAGTAAATTGCCTGACGGACCATCATTGAAACCGTTATGTTATCGGTATACCGGGCACTGAAATTCTGCCCTTGTTCTATAGCTCTCTTCATATCCTCGCGCATACCGGAAAGGTACGTTACGAACTGTCCACCGGCAGGAGTGAGCGCAGCTCCCTTGCCGTTTCTTTCAAATATCTTAAAGCCGATCTCATCTTCGAGCAGTTTTACCTGATAGGAAAAGGTGGGCTGGCTTACAAATGCATTCTCTGCGGCGCGGCTGAAATTGAGCGTACGTGCCAGTTCTATACAGTAATCTATCTGTTTGGTAGTCATCGAAAAAGCCTCCTGATGTTCAGTTATTTAATATTTAAATCAATTATAGGATATTTGAATTGGATATTTCAAGCGCTTCGTGCAATAATTTTATCAACGAAGCGAAACACACAGGAATGATCAAACAGATAACGGAGGATACTACGATGGCTAAAACATTGATCGCATTCTTTTCAAGAGCAGATGAGAATTATTTTGGTGGGGCAATGAGATACGTTAAGGTTGGAAATACTGAGATCGTAGCAGGGATCATGAAGGAGCTGACAGGTGCGGATACATTTAAGATCGAGATGAAGGATCCTTATTCGCCGGTTTACATGATCTGCATCGATGAAGCGAAGAAGGACAAACATAATAATGCCCGCCCTGAGCTTATCAATTACCCGGACAGCATCGATGAGTATGACACCATCGTTCTCGGTTACCCGAACTACTGGGGGACTTTCCCTATGGCAGTCGCCACTTTCCTGGAAAGATATGATTTTGCCGGAAAGACCATCCTTCCCCTTTGTACCAATGAAGGAAGCGGGATGGGATCCAGTGAGAACGATATAAAGAAGATTGCCAAAGGTGTAACGGTTAAGAGCGGGTTGTCGATCAAGGGCTCTATGGCGGCTGATTCCAAAGAAGCTGTTATGAAATGGTTTGCAGCAAACGGGCTGATCTGAGCAGAAAGGAACCAGGGGGACGGGGGTATTGGTTCATTTTGGTGATAAAGGAGGATATGAAGGTGGATTATGAAAAGGGATATGTTTTTGATCTGATGGAACAAGGTGGCCCCACGGATGTAAGGGAGCCTTACTTCAAGGATGCAGTCGACGAGATGATGAGAGCCCGGGTTCTATGCGCCAAGGCAAATGCCTGTATGCCGGATGATCCGACTTATGTGACTTATCTGGAGGAATTGTTTGGCAGAAAGCTGGATGATGTGAGGATCCTGACACCTTTTATTTGTGATTTCGGAAACAAGGTGAAATTCGGCAAAGGCGTTTTCATAAACCATTCAGCGATACTGTCCGCATCCGGCGGTATTGAATTCGAAGACGGGTCCATGGCAGCCCCCGGGCTTCGGATCGCAACCATTAATCATGATATGGATCAGCGTCATGCGATCTATACCTACGGCAAAGTAACAGTTAAGAAGAATGCCTGGATCGGAATGAACGTGACCATCTGTCCGGGTGTGACCATCGGTGAGTATGCTGTTGTAGCTGCAGGTGCTGTAGTTACCAAGGATGTTCCGGATTACGCAGTAGTTGGAGGTGTACCTGCCAAAGTGATCAGGATGCAGGATCCGTCTGAGCA
>JAILAN010000166.1 GCA_024681595.1 Lachnospiraceae bacterium | reverse complement strand
GCTCCGACATATCCTGCACCGCAGGCTGAATACTCGTTTATGAAGTAATTTTCCTTATTGGCGATCTTGATCTCTTTGATGCCCGTTACAGCCTCATTTATCCATTTATAAAGGCCCGAATAATAATCCTGATTCTGCTGTCCGGCCTTTATCATTATGGGTTTTAAGATGCATTTGATAATAAGGAGCACTGCTGCAAGCAACGTTCCTACCATTATCGTCATCTTAACGTCAGAGAGCAGGCTCACAATGATCAGGCAGATAAATACAATAACCTCGGAAGTCAGCTGAAGTATCGAAAGGATCATTCCGTACATGTTGTTAACATCGGAAGTGATCTGTCTCTGAATGACAGAAGTATCGGCTCCCAGATAATACTCGTAAGGACGCTTCATGAAATTGATCATCATGCGCCTAGATGTAGCGAACTGGTTTGAATAAACGAACCGCATCTGAACCTTCAGTTGAATGAACAGGTAGATGTTCTTGACCGCAAATACAACGACCAGACCTATCATTACTGTTATCATGAGGGTCCTGGTGTCGGAATAACCTATGTGGAAGAAATCGCAGATCCAGCGAAGGTATACATGCTTCTCAACAGCATTCTCCTCCATCACGACATTCATGACGGGAAGGATCAATGATACGCCAAGGGTTTCAAGTACTGCTCCTACGAGCATCATAAATACCAGAAGGACCATAAATCGCTTCTGTTTCTTGTCCAGTATAATGAATAGTTTTTTAAGTATTTTTGCCATAAAAGCAGTAGTAAAATTCCGTTTCTGCCCACAGAGGGGCATACTAATCCATAATCCATAATATTTTACTACTTCAGGGTGTTTTTGTCGAGTAAACAGACGTGAAAAGCCCGCGCTCCTGGCGCGGGCTCCGGAATATCCGTATAATCTTATTTTGCGTAATATTTTGCGATCTTCGTAACCGCCTTAATAACACTCTCCACATCCTCATCACTCATTGCATAGTAAAGAGGCAAAGAAAGCATCTCATCATATAACTTTTCGGCGTTGGGGCAAAGTCCCTTTTTGTATCCCAGTCTCTCATACTGTGGGAAGTAATATACCGGAATATAGTGAACATTGCAGATCACGTTTTCTGCAGCAAGTGCATCAAAGAACTGTCTTCTGTTAATGCTTATCTTTTCCGGAATGATCCTTAAGATATAAAGATGCCTCGTGGTATCGGATTCGGGGATCTCCTTTTGAACGAAGATGTTATCAAGCTCTGAGAATGCTTCGTTGTATCTTGCGACGATCTCTTTCCTTCGCTTTGAGAACATCGAAAGCTTGTCAAGCTGGCTTATCAAAAGTGCGGCCTGGATATCCGTTATCCTGTAGTTATATCCCATGTCCACCATTTCATAGTACCAGGGGCCGTCAGATTCATGTTCCATCACCGATGTATCTCTGGTTATACCGTGAGATCTGTATAGAAGAAGCTTCTTATAGAGTGTCTCATCATTGGTGAGAACCGCTCCCCCTTCGCCGGATGTCACGGTCTTTACCGGATGAAAACTGAATGTGGTCATATCAGCAATGGAGCCGTTCATTCTGCCTTTATACTTTGTGCCTATAACATGGGCTCCGTCCTCAATCAGAGTGATCCCGTTACTGTGGCAGTGCTCAAGCAGTTCATCTAACTGTACAGACTGACCGGTGTAATCCACTGCTACAACGGCCTTTGTCTTTGAAGTAGTAAGCTTTTTAACATTTTCCGGATCAATATTATAGGTCTCGGGATCAATGTCAGCAAATACCGGTCTTGCTCCGCAGTAAAGTGCACAGTTGGCCGATGCCGCAAACGTTATGGGGGTAGTTATAACTTCGTCCCCTTCCTTAACACCTGCTGCCATGCATGCGATATGAAGTGCCGCTGTTCCGTTTGAGCATACTACCGCATATTTAGCTCCCGTAATATCGCAGAGTTTCTGCTCTAGTTCCTCTATCTTCGGTCCGCATGTCAGATAATCCGATCTTAATACGTCAACGACCGCAGATACGTCTGCTTCATCTATATACTGGTGTCCGTAATAAATCGGTGTTTTTCTGACGGGAGTGCCGCCTTCACATGCAGGTTTTTCCATGATCTTTACATTGTCCTTCCTGATATTTTCCTTTCGTAAAGCCTGTTTTGATGATTCAGCACAGCAGATCATTCCTCACTGTCCGATGATCGTTTCGGCAGCTCATACTTTTTGCTGTATTCCTTAACGAGACGCGTGAATTCCTCTTTGTTCTTATTTACTATCTCATCCTCCAGCTCATGTGCACCGATCATTTCATTATCCTGAAGAATTGATATCGCTATATTTGAGCAGTGATCCGATACTCTCTCATAGTTGTTCAACAGGTCAGAAAGAATAAATCCCATTTCTATCGAACACTTGCCCTTACGGAGTCTCTTAATATGATGAGTCTTGATCTCCTGGTTGAGCATATCGATCACTTCTTCTATAGGCTCAACATTCGAGGCCAGAGACCTGTCGGTTCGCTCAAAAGCATCAAATGCCATGGTCACTATATCTTTGACCGCTTTAGTGTATACAATGAGTTCTTCTTCTGCTTTCTTTGAGAATTTAAGCCCTTTTTCAGCCTTTTCATTTGCAGTCTCCATGATGTTGACCGCGTGATCCGATATCCTCTCAAAGTCTCCTATGCTGTGAAGTATGATGGTCAATTGATTTGAATCCTCGCGGCTCATCGGATGTAATCCCAGTTTCACGAGGTAGCTTCCCAGCTCATCCTCATAATGGTCAACCACATCCTCGAGGTCTGTAACCTTTTTGGCCTTTTTGTCCTTATAGTCCATCAGCAGATCTATGGCTGTAAAAAGAGCGTTTTTCGTGTGCTTGGCCATATCGATCGCCACCTGCTTGGACTGAGCGATGGCTAGTCCCGGGGAAGATAAGAATCTGTCATCCAAAAGCTTGATATTTCTCTTGGCTTCGATACCCTTTAATTCCTTCTCTTCTTCGGTAACGGGAAGAGTCAGATAAACAGGCTTTAGAAGGAGTTTGCCCAGTGGGAAGAGAACAACTGCCGAAGCTATACTAAGGCAGGTATCAAATATCGCCAGTCCGACCGCAGTAGAAAGCCTTTCAAGGAAGGCAAACTTAAATACCATATTGAGTGAGTAGAAGATAATAAAGAACAATACTCCCCTTATTATGTTGTAATAAAGGTGAATAAGTGCGGATCTTCTGGCATTGCGGGATGTTCCGATACTCGATAAGAGTGATGTGGCACAGGTTCCTATATTGGCACCTACCATAAGCGGTATCGCGGTTCCGTAGGTAATAAGGCCTGCGGTTGAAAGCACCTGCAGCATACCTATGGTAGCTGATGATGACTGTATCGTTGCGGTAAGTATGATGCCGATAAGCATACCGATTATCGGATTACTGAATATCATCATCATATGAGAAAAGCCCTCCGATTCGGAAAGCGGCGCAATACTGTCTGACATTGTCTCCATACCGAAAATGAGTACGGCAAATCCTATAAAAATAAGAGCGAGATTTTTACGTTTGGTATTCTTGGAAATGAGTATGATAAATACTCCGATTATCGCCAGAATCGGAGCAAAGCTTGAGGGCTTAAGAAGCTGAAGGAACAGAGACCCGTCAGATCCTACCGACGAAAGTGACATTACCCAGGGCGTTACCGTAGCACCGATATTGGCACCTATGATAACGTAGACAGCCCTGGCCAGTTCCATGATACCCGAGTTTACGAATCCGACTATCATTACCGTCGTTGCTGAAGATGACTGCATAAGCGCAGTGACCAGAGCTCCCATGGCTATGGCCATAAATCTGTTAGAGGTGATCTTGCCCAGTATTCCTTCAAGTTTGCCTCCGGACGTCTTTTTAAGCCCGTCTCCCATTACATTGATACCGTACAGGAAAAGGGCCAATCCTCCTATGAAGTTAAATATATCAAATAAGCTCATACTTAAACCATTATAGTAAGTACTCTACCATGGTGTCCAGTATTTCTTCAGTGACGGTAAGAAGTGTCCTGGTATCCTTTTCGATCATTCCGGACATTCTGTACGTGTATATGAATCTAAGAAGCTTTGGATTGAATGAAAGGCCTTTATGCTTCATGACTACATCGCTTATCCCCTCGGGTTTTATCTGAGCATCTTTTCTGATGGCCAGCTCGAGTTTGCCTTCCTTGCCCTTTACATCTGTCAGGAACAGCCTGTGTGCGTTAACACGTATCAGCGAAATCCTGATAAGATTCGATGCGCTCTCGGGAACGGTTCCGAAGCGGTCCAGCAGTTCCTCTGTCATGTCGTCTGCTTCCTCCCGGCTTCCTATTCCTGCTATGCGCTTGTATATATCGAGTTTCTGAGCCTCGTTAACTATATATTCGGACGGTATATATGCATCCACATCGAGATCTACCGTAGTGTTGAAGTCCTCACTGATATCCTCTCCCTTAAGGTTCCTGACGGCTTCATTGAGCATCTTGCAATAAAGATCATATCCCACAGCACTCATATGACCGTGCTGTGATCTGCCTAGAAGATTTCCTGCGCCTCTGATCTCAAGATCCTTCATGGCTATCTTGATCCCCGATCCGAGATCCGTGAATTCCTTAATGACTTCGAGCCTCTTTTCGGCCACTTCCTTAAGAAGATAATCTTTTTTGTACATCAAAAAGGCATAGGCCAAGCGGTTGCTCCGTCCTATCCTGCCTCGCAGCTGATAAAGCTGTGACAATCCCATCCTGTCGGAGTCATGGATGATTATCGTATTAACATTCGAGATATCCATTCCTGTCTCTATGATCGTAGTGGATACCAGAACATCTATGTCATGATTAATAAAGTCATACATGATGTTCTCCAGATTTTTCTCATGCATCTGTCCGTGCGCGTATTCAACACGGGCTTCGGGAACGAGCTGCTGTATTCTGGCGGCTACATCTGCAATATTGTTTATCCTGTTATAAACGTAATAAACCTGTCCCTGTCTGGATAACTCCCTTACTATGGCTTCCCTGACCATCTCCTCATTGTATTCCATGACGTAGGTCTGAATCGGAAGTCTGTCTGCCGGAGCTTCATCAAGTACCGACATATCCCTTATCCCGACGAGACTCATATGGAGTGTTCTGGGAATAGGCGTCGCACTTAATGTCAGAACATCCACTGATTTTTTGAGTTTCTTGATCTTTTCCTTATGCGAAACTCCGAAGCGCTGTTCCTCGTCTATTATCAGAAGTCCCAGGTCCTTAAATCCGACATCGTCGGACAGTACTCTGTGGGTTCCTATGACTATATCAGCCATTCCGTTTTTGAGATCGGCAACTGTCTTTTTGATCTCGGATGTTGTCCTAAATCTTGATAACAGTTCTATCCTCACCGGAAAATCCTTCATTCGCTGAACAAAGGTATTGTAATGCTGCTGGGCGAGGATCGTAGTCGGAACGAGAAATACGACCTGCTTACCTTCCTGAACGGCCTTAAAAGCGGCACGTATAGCTATCTCTGTCTTGCCATAGCCGACATCTCCGCAGATGAGGCGATCCATTATCCTGTCTGATTCCATGTCCTTTTTTGTATCTTCTATGGCAGATAGCTGGTCGTCCGTTTCCTCGAACGGGAACATCTCCTCAAATTCCTTTTGCCATACAGTATCAGGACCGAATCTGTATCCGCTGCTGTTCTGACGCAATGCATAAAGATCCACCAGGTCCTGGGCGATCTCATAGGTTGCTGCCCGCACCTTTGCTTTGGTGTTTGACCATTCCTTTGATCCAAGCTTATTAAGCTTGGGCTTTTTTGCATCGGATGAAGCATATTTCTGCAGCACATCAAGGCCCGTAGCAAGGACATAAAGGTTTCCTCCGTCACGGTATTCAATCTTTATATAGTCCTTGATGATCCTGTCGACTTCTATCTTTTCGATGCCTCGATAAATGCCCAGCCCGTGAGTTTCATGAACAACATAATCGCCTATATTAAGCTCATTGAAATCCCTGATCTGCTGTCCGTCGTAGCGGCGCTTTGTACGCTTCTTTTTCTTGACTGCTCCGAATATATCCGTCTCAGATATGACCGCAAACTTGATGAGCGGATACTCAAAGCCTTTGCTGATGTGTCCGTATGCGGTACGTATTTCCCTGGGACTGATATCCCTGTCGGGATCATCCGAATAAAAAGCATTAAGCTCGTTTTCCTGAAGGTCTGCCGAGAGCCTCTCAGCTCTGGTCCTTGATCCGGAAAGCAAAAGGACACGATATCCCTGGCTTTTATACTTTTTAAGGTCCTTTAAAAGGGATTCAAAGCTGTTATTGTATCCGGGGATTCCCTTAACCGTGATATCCAGTTTAAACGAAGGCTTAAGGAGGTTTGATACCAGCGAATTTTTCATATCAAGAGACATGATATATGCGGTATGGAACTTAGAAATCATTGCCATTACCTGCTGCATGGTAAACAGAATATCCGCCTGTCCCGGCAGAGAGTACCCCTTTTGCATCCTGCTCGTCATACTCTCCGTAAATTCTGCCTCGACAGCCCCGGCATGTTCCTCTATCCTGGCCGGTTCTTCAAGAAACACAGCCGTATCTTCCGGATCAAAAAGATCAAGAAGTGAGTTGATACCGTCATAGAAGTATCTGATATATGAATCAAGATTTATGGTATTTCCGAATTCAAGAACCTGTTCCTTAAGTGTGGCAGCCATCACATCAAGCCTGTGAGCTTCCTCGGTCTTCATGTCTTTACGGAGCTTTTCCGCACATTTTTTTGCTTCCTTTTCGATCTTATCGAGTCCCGAAGATATCTCTTTGGGAGAAAGTAGCATCTCGGTTGCAGGATAGATGGTTATGCTCTCAAGCTTCTCGATAGATCTCTGGGATCCGATATCAAAGCTCCTTATCGAATCGACATCATCTCCCCACAGTTCTATGCGGAAAGGATTCTCTTCGGTAAGGTCAAGGATATCGACTATCCCGCCCCTGATACTGAACTCACCTGGATTCTCAACCTGATAGGTCTTGGTATATCCCATCCTTACGAGCTTTTTGGCCAGGACTTCCTCACTTACGGTAGCACCCACCGATATTCGAAGAACGTTATCCCTTAATACCTCCGGAGGGACCTGAGGAGCCATCAGCGCGCTGAAGGTGGTAACTATGGTTACGGGATCACCCTCCAGAATCCTTCGAAGGCATCTCATCCTGTCCGCAGTCAGCCTGTTACCGTGGATGTCAGCCTGATAAAAGATCAGATCCTTTGCAGGAAAAGATATGACGTTCCTGTCATAAATCTTGTAGTCATCGATTATCTCCCTGACCCTCATTTCGTTATGAGTGATGATCAGTCTGGATCTGAAGCCTTCGGACAGACCGAAAACAGCATGGAGCTTTGAAGACTCCATGCATCCGGTTATCATGACGGTTCCGCCTTTTTTATTCAGTTCCTTTTTTAATGTGTCCGATCCTCCGATCTCATCAAACACATTTTTAAGTACCTTCATCAGATAAGCTCCGAATCATCTTCCTCTTTTTTCTTTTTGGGGACCTTGCGATTATACAGATTCATCGCTTCGTCTATGTTATCTTCAAGGATGAGTTTTAACGCTGCTGCTGCCTGCGTTATTCCTTCAGACATCGGCTCCCGCTCTTCAGACTTAAAGTGACCGAGAACATAATCCGCCAGATCCATCCTCGGAGGTTTCTGCCCTACTCCGATCCTGATCCTCTGAAATTCCTCAGTCCCTATGTTCTTTATTATATTCTTTAATCCGTTGTGCCCGCCCGATGATCCGTGAGGACGTACCCTGATATATCCGGGCGGCAGCTCGATATCATCCGAAATGATGATAAGTTCCTGTGTAGGATCGATCTTGTAATAATCGACCAGTTCCCTGATACTCTCGCCCGAGAGGTTCATAAAGGTAAGCGGTTTAACAAGGAGAACCTTCTGTCCCTCGATCACACCCTTGCCGACAAGTGCCTTGTGCTGTATCGTTGTCACACCTATACCATATTCATCTGCCAGCTCATCTATGAACCTGAAGCCGATATTGTGTCTTGTTCCGTCATATTCCTTTGTGGGATTCCCCAATCCTGCAATTATGAACATTTTATTCTCCTGTATTGCAATTTCT
Source organism: Lachnospiraceae bacterium (assembly GCA_024681595.1). GTDB lineage: Bacteria > Bacillota > Clostridia > Lachnospirales > Lachnospiraceae > JAILLW01. The sequence goes on along the minus strand of JAILAN010000166.1, from coordinate 3,553 downwards.
TATCACCGCATGGAAAATCCCGGAATGATCTTCCGGGATTTTATATTATACATAATAATTCAGAACAATCAAATGATATATCTGTCGGATCTCTCGACCACGATCTTGATGCCGTCCTCACCGACATGATTTGAATTGGCTCTGATGGTACCGTGGCTCTCTACGATACAGTTCTCAATGTATGTATTGTCTCCGATATACACGTCATTAAGAATGATCGAATTCTTGATCGTACAGTTATTTCCTATATAGGCCTTCTTGAACACTACGGAATTCTCTATAACACCGTTAACGATACATCCCGAAGAAACCAGTGAATTGCGAACCTGTGAACCGTAATTGTATTTAGCGGGAGGCAGGTCGTCAACCTTGGAATAGATATCCGGATATTCTTTAAAGAAGTAATCTCTGGTCTCCTTATTAAGGAAATCCATATTGGTATCAAAATAATCCTCAACGGTGGCGATATTCTTCCAGTAGGAGTCTATCTTGTATCCGTAGATCCTCTTAAGATTTCTGTAACGGATCAGGATATCCTTAACGAAGTCGTATCTGTCCTCTTCCTTGCTCTTTTCGATCATCTCGATGAGCTGACGACGGCGGATAACATAGATTCCACATGAAATGGTATTCGAACGGGCTACGACCGGTTTTTCTTCGAATTCCTCGATCCTGCTGTCTTCGTTCATCTTGACGATACCGAATCTGTCAACATTGACATCCGGTCCCATGTCCTTGCAGACAACTGTAATATCAGCCTTTTTCTCTATGTGATATTCAAGGACCTTGTTGTAATCGAGTTTGTATACACAGTCACCTGATGTGATGACTACATAAGGCTCATGTGAATTCTTAAGGAATGCCAGATTCTGTGCTATTGCATCTGCAGTGCCCCTGTACCATGAATTGTTCTCGGCTGTGACAGCGGGAGTCGATACGAACAGTCCGCCCTGCTTGCGTCCGAAATTCCACCATTTAGATGAACTCAGATGCTCGTTAAGTGAGCCGGCATTATACTGTGTCAGAACGGCCACCTTTTGTATGCTCGAATTCGTCAGATTACTCAGAGCAAAATCGATGCTCCTGTAGCTGCCCGCGATGGGCATGGCGCAAACCGCTCTTTTTGATGAAAGTTCTTTCATGCGGTAGCTGTTACCGCCTGCCAAAATTATACCAATCGCTCTCACTGCTCATCACCTGCCTTATTCTTATTGAGTGTCCTTCCGCTGGGTAAAGCTCCGTCCGGATAATCCGAAGCATCGGTCTCACCGAATATGCATACATTTTTGCCCACTGTGATATTGGAAGGTATGATCGTCTTTTCACCTACACAGACGAGTCCGTGATTATAAATGTGCGGATCGGTCTCATTATCAACTTCATCACCGAAGCCGATCTTTACACCGTCTCCTATCATAACGCTCTCGGCTACAACTGCCTTGTTGATCTCGCAGCCGTTACCTATCTCGGTCTGGTTCATGATGATAGAGTCCCTGATAACCGTATCCTTGCCTATGGTAACACCGCATCCTATGACTGAATTGATGACCTGGCCGTAGATATTAGAGCCTTCACCGATTATGGATTTCTCAACATATCCGGTATCTGCTATGTACTGAGGAGGCAAGATCTCCGCCTTCGTATATATCTTCCAGTATTCTTCGTAGAGGTTGAATTCCGGAACGATGTCAATGAGCTCCATATTTGCTTCCCAGAATGACTGAAGAGTTCCGACGTCCTTCCAGTAGCCGTTAAATTCGTATGCATATAAAGGACATCCCTTTTCATGACAGTAAGGAATGATATGCTTGCCGAAATCGAGTCCGGACTGATTCTGGTTAGTGAGGAGAGCTTCCTTTAACGTGCTCCAGTTAAAGATGTAGATACCCATAGATGCGAGGTTCGATCTGGGATTCTCGGGCTTTTCCTCAAAGTCCGTGATCTTGCGGTCCTCATCGGTTATCATGATACCGAATCTCTTGGCTTCCTCCATGGGAACGGGCATAACGGCGATGGTAACATCAGCGCCCTTTTCCTTGTGGAAATCAAGCATCACTTCGTAATCCATCTTGTAAATATGGTCACCCGAGAGTATGAGTACATACTCGGGATTAAAGCTCTCCATATAATCTATGTTCTGGAAAATCGCATTGGCGGTTCCGGTATACCAGTCGGTCTTGGCTATCTTTTCATAAGGAGGAAGAACGGATACTCCACCTATATTTCTGTCCAGATCCCAGGGGATACCGATACCGATATGAGAATTAAGACGAAGCGGCTGATATTGTGTCAGAACTCCGACAGTATCAACACCTGAATTAATGCAGTTACTCAGCGGAAAGTCTATGATCCTGTATTTTCCGCCGAATGAAACGGCTGGTTTTGCCATTTTGGATGTCAATACACCCAGCCTGCTTCCCTGGCCGCCGGCCAAAAGCATGGCTATCATCTCTTTTTTTACCATAATAACCACCTCTATACATTCATTAACTATCATAATGCGGAATAAAAACCGACACAGAGCGGATTTTATTCTTAATAGTCTTATGAATGAGTATACCATATTATAATTTTAAAGTGAATGATTTTTACAAACATTTTGCTTTTTTGCCTAAATTTTCTGTTAATTTTACACAAATTGCACAAATACTGTGTCAAAATCCATCGTCCAAAGCAAGCTTGCGTGTGAGTGGACGATATATTGCAATTTCACGCAGGAAAGATATAATAGATGGTATGCATAAAATCGACTTTAACAAACCAACAAACGTTTTTTTCTGCGGGATAGGCGGCATCAGCATGAGCGGTCTGGCCATGGTTCTCCTGGATGAAGGCTTTAATGTTTTCGGATCCGACAGGGCACAAAGTGAGCTTACCGACTCTCTCATAAGCCATGGAGCAAAGGTGTTTATCGGTCAGAAGGCTGAAAACATCACTGATGACATCAGCATTTTCGTTTATACCGCGGCAATACATAAAGACCACCCTGAATATGTCCGTGCTCTTGAACTGGGTATTCCGATCATGACGAGAGCCGAACTCCTGGGGCAGCTTATGAAGAATTACAAGCTTCCCATAGCTGTATCCGGAACGCACGGCAAGACCACGGTCACAGGCATGATCGCCGAGATATTGATGGGAGCCGACATGGATCCTACTGTATCGATCGGAGGGATCCTTGATTCGATAGGCGGCAACATGAGGATCGGTCATTCCGATTACTTCCTGACCGAAGCATGCGAATACACCAATTCCTTCCTCAGCTTCTATCCCAGGGCAACGATCATATTAAATATAGAAGAAGATCATCTTGATTTCTTTAAAGACCTTGATGATATCAGGAATTCCTTCCACCGGTTCGCTGCTCTTACTCCCGATGACGGAGTCGTTATCATAGGAAGTGCCATAGATAATAAAGAAGAGATCCTAAAAGATGTCGGATCGGCCATTATCACCTTCGGCAAAGAATCCGATGCGGATTATCATCCCGAGAACATCACATTTGATGAGAACGGATTCTGTCACTTTACCGTCGTATCTCCCGGAAATACCA
>JAILAN010000150.1 GCA_024681595.1 Lachnospiraceae bacterium | reverse complement strand
CGATCTCTTTTTCATCGGAGGAGATCTTTCGAAGCTCAGCCTTTGTATCCTCGTCAAAATGAGGGTCATTAAGCCATAATTCGTATTGCTCCCTGTAATTCATATTAATCCTCCTTTATCATCGCTTTTTAAGCGTTTTATACTCGATCATAAGGGCTTTGCCCTAACTTATTTATTATAGCATATATTGAGTGCAAAGTCGCTCCGGTCCAGTGAAAAATTAGGATTGTAATACGGATCTCCCGCTTCAAGTACATCCTTCCATTTTTCACGGAAATACCCGGATTCTTTGTTGTATCTTTCGGCGTTTTGTCCGCTCATATCAGATCCGCGGGAAGCCGATTCATAGTGGAACAGTTCGGCAAACGGTGTAAAAACGTTAAGATATCCCTTTTGCCTTAATCTGATACAGAAATCAACGTCATTTAAGGATATGGCAAAGTCTTCTCCGAGACCGCCGACCTCGTCATAAAGTGATTTTTTGACCATAAGGCAGGCTCCCGTTACTGCACTTACATCCTGTGCATAGCATAAGCGTCCCATATATCCCAGATTATCCCTGTGTTGCATATAATGTGAATGGCCGGCCGTTCTGTGGGCTCCAAGTCCCAGAACCACTCCGGCATGCTGGATGGTCTTATTCGGATAGTAGAGCTTCGCTCCTACGCAGGCCACATCCGAACGCTGGGCATACATAAGAAGTTCTTCGATCCAGTTTACCGTTATGACTTCGGTATCGTTATTCAGAAGAAGGATATATTCACCCTTTGCAAACGATGCTCCAAAATTGTTAACTTTAGAATAATTGAAGCTCTCTCCTTCCTTGCATTCATGCGTAACGACTGTTACTTTTGCGTTATTTTCAAGGGTTTTATAGTATTCAAAGGTCCCCTTGTTTTCGGATCCGTTTTCCACAACTATGATCTCATACTCGTCGTAGGTCGACTTTTCGATTATGGATCCGATACACCTTCTTAAGTCATCAACATGATCCTTGTTAGGGATGATGATCGAAACCAAAGGAGTTCCTATGATCTCGTATCTTATCTTAAATATAGTCTCAAATGCCCTAGTCGAAGTTATCTTAAAGTGTGAATAGCCATGCCTTATAAGGTGATCTGCCACAGCTTCCTTTGCGGCCTTTATCGCATAAGGCTTAGCATCGATGTTTGATGCAACGGATCCTTCATGACACCTCCAGTAATAAAGGAGCTTAGGAACATGAACGATGCACTTTGCCCTGTCCGTCAGCCTCAGGATCATATCGTGGTCCTGGCTGCCATCAAAAGCGCTCCTGAAGAGCTCATCACCATCTAAAAGAGTTCTTTTAAATACACTGAAATGGCAGATATAGTTATTGGCTCTTAAGTTATCGATCGCAAAATCAGGCTTGAAGTGCATGGTCAGCATCTTATCTATATTGCCCGATTTAAACGTAGTCTCGTCGCAGTATATATAATCCGCGCCCTTTTCGTTTATCACTTTTAAGTATTCATACAATGCGCTTGGATGAAGTATGTCATCGTGGTCAAAAAGGCCTATGTACTCACCAGTGGCAAGCAAAAGGCACTGGTTGGTATTACCCGAAATACCCTCGTTTTTCTCAAGTTTTTTATAAATGATACGACTGTTATTTATTCCTTTTGATCTTGCTGTTTCAGCGTCCTTTTCAATATATTCCCTTACAGTATCGCCAACGTATGAATGTGCATCATCAGATCCGTCCGCAAGACACAGCTCCCAGTTGGAATAAGTCTGATAAAGGACGGAATCGATCATCTCGCAAAGGAAATCCTTCGGAGTGTTATATAAGGGAACAAGTATACTGACTTTGACAGGATCATCAAATACGGTCTCTTCTTCCAGCTTTCTTCTTGCTTCATCGGGAAAGCTCTTTGTCCCGAACTGCTCCATTGCCTTCTTTTCATGCTTTTTATATGCAATCTTGGATAAAATTCCACGAATGGAACCGCAGTTTTTCAGCCTGTTCATCTGACGGATACAAAAGTGCATCATTTTACGAAGCGGAGCTGACGCTTTCCAGAGAGGATTGTTCTTTATCCTCTTTAACTTAAAGTCAAGATCATCCACTTCGGCCTCAAGTTCTGCTACGCGGCCCGCTAGGTCTGCGTTCCGCAGATGTTCTTTTTCGTATTCTTCCTTATAATCCATATCTTCTCCTATTATTAGCTTCCACTTTCGAGGACTGTCTGAGCGACCGGCGCCGTACCGGGCGTCGAAGCCGTTCGATAACATGTGGTATCCCAAATTGACCGAACTGGTCGTTTTCGTCGAAAATGCCTCAACCATGCGAAATATCGATGGTCCAGTTGCTCATGTTATAAAGCCTTAAGGATGATGTTTTATCCTTCATGTACATCCCGAATCTGTAATGACCTTCCGGAACAGAGTCCGCCCCGAGCTTGGCAGTGTAACCTGCTAAATCTACATTTAACTGATCCGGAACGTTGCTTGCGATGTCTGGTCTGTACTCATATGACACTTCAACTCCGAAAATCTGTCCGGATTCAGTATTTTCAAGCATTAGAGTCCTTTCGAAACATGCGTTATTTGAGCCCGTTACGAAGGTATATCCCTGCAGATAATAGCCCAAATCTTCTTTTGATACGTCTACTGATGTCTCTTTTGCAACTCCATGTTTCCATTTGTAGATATCCATGGCACATTCCATCCCGACACGCACGCATCCATCTTTTCTGGCTTTTTTGATAGCGTCTGTTATGTCCGAAACCCTTGCCCATGGCCGGTTTAGGTTGACTTCATAGTGATATTTGGGTGCATATTCATACTCCCACATATCTGTCGTAAGGTTGATATTATAGAAAGGATCAACCCCGTAAAGGTTCTGATGCTTCATATAAAGCCTGTCTTTTTCATCATTCATCCTTTTCATCTTCTCATCCGAGTCAGAATCATTGCCTCTCGAGAGTGATTCATGATGATACAGCCTCACATCGTTCCTTTGTATGTTATAATAGCCATTTTCATAGATCGTATAGCACAGATCAACGTCGTTAAAGGCTACTTTAAGCTCTTCATCAAAACCCCCGGCCTCGTCAAAAACAATCCTTTTTACCAAAAGACAAGCCCCTGTTACGGCCATCATATCATGAACATATCTGTTTCTGCCGTAATAATGGTCTTCTTTATCGCTTAAAAACTGAAGTTTATGCGCAGGTCCGATCCTCAGATTCGTTATCCCGGCATGCTGAATGACATCGGAATCAGGATACAGAAGCTTTGCACCTACCGCTCCGGCGTAAGGAAGAGACGCTTTTTCAAGCATTTTCTCAAGCCAGTCGGCCTCGATTATCTCCATATCATCATTTAAGAACAGAAGATAGTCCCCATGAGCGTACGATGCGCCCAGATTGCACATATATGAGAAGTTA
>JAILAN010000145.1 GCA_024681595.1 Lachnospiraceae bacterium | reverse complement strand
GAAATTATATTCGATCTGATATCCGTTGATACCGCCGGCAGCATTGATCTCATCTACTGCTATCTGAGCAGCGTTCATTACAGCCAGACCATAAACGGCAGCACCGCCGGTTATGGGTCCTATACCGCCGATCTTAAATGTAGCTCCGGAAGCGGATGAATCAGCAGATGCAGTCTCGGCTTCGGCTGAACTGCTTTGTGCATCAGTACTTGCAGCACCTGCATCAGCACAGCCTGCAAGCATGCTTACGGTCATTGCAGACGCAAGCAACAAGCTTAAAAACTTTTTCATAATAGTATCCTCCTTTGTGTTAACACAAATATTTTGTAAAAATATACATCACATATAAAATAATGTCAAATTGTAAGGGGCGTACCGTCTTTCCAGATCCTTTCAAGATCATAGAACAGACGATTCTCCTTATCGAAAATATGAACTATGACATCACCGAAATCCAGAAGTATCCAACCTGCACTGTCATATCCCTCGATCTGCTTTAATTGAAGACCTTTTGAAGAAAGAAATCTGTCGGTCTCGTCACTTAGCATTTGAATATGATTTTTATTGTTTCCCGATGTTATCAGAAAATAATCAGCCATTACGGATACTTTGCTGATGTCAAGGACACGGATATCGTTGGCTTTTTTTTCATCAAGCCTGCCTGCTAATGCTGTTACGGTATCTTTTAATCTGTCGGTATATGATTCAGCCATTGATCACACTCTCTTTCATATAATAATCATATGTTTCACGGGTCATAGGATCCACAGCCGCTTTTTTCTTGTTCAGATAATTAAGAGTATCCGAGGAAATCTTTACAATGGTCAGATCTAAATCTTCAAATGCAAGTTTTCTGATAGCTCTTAAGTTAACAGCGCTGCTGCGTCCCGGTTCAATATAATCAGCCACAAATACGATCTTTTCAAGCAAAGACATTCCGGGTCTTCCGGTGGTGTGGTAGGTGATCGCATTTAAAAGATCTTCATCATTTAGTTTGAATTTCTTTCTGGCTATTAAAGCTCCTACTTTGCCATGAAGTAAAAAAGGATTCTGCCTTTCAACATCTGTTATTGTGATCCCGTTATCATCACATAACGTTATCAATTTCTCGTCGGACAGATGTTTTGCACAATCGTGTAAAAGGCCGGCTAAAGACGCTTTTTCAATATCCTCGTCATATTTCATGGCCAGACACATTGCTGTATATTGAACACCTTTGGTATGTGCATATCTCTTTTCTGACTGCACTTTTTTGATTTTTTCTTCTATCTTGTCGATCTTCATATTACTTTGGCAGCTCTATTTTAGGATTCTTGTTGTTTCTTTTATATAAAACTATTTTTTTACCGATAACCTGAACCACCTCAGATCCCGTGCGTTCTTTAAGTATCTCTGATAATTCAAACGGATCGTCGGCACAGTTTTTTAGAACAGAAATCTTTATAAGTTCTCTCTTTGCCAGGCATTCGCTTACAGCGTCGGTCATCTGTGGAGTCAGGGATGATTTACCTATCTGAAAAACACTTTCTATATTCATGGCAAGGCCTTTCAGATATGCTCTTTGTTTACTGGTCATATTTCTCCTTTATTCATAATATTCAAAGGTCATATCGTAGATTCTGACAATATCGCCTTCTTTAATACCGCATTTTACGAGCTCATCTAAGATCATATTATCCTTGAGGAAATTCTGAAAGAAAACAAAGCCTCTTTCAGAATCAAGATTTGTATATCCCAGCATCTTTTCGATCCGGGGCCCTTCAATGATATACTCATTGTTCTCCTCGTCATATCTGACGGTAAAAGGTTCATCCGAAGAAGCGATCATAAATTCAGGGAAGAATTCCTGTTTAAATGTGATCTCATGTTCGGAAGTTTCCTCGAGGAGCTTTGAAACTTCACCAAGAAGAGGCAACAGTCCGTCTCCCGAAAGGGCACATATCGGAAATACCTTTATTCCCTTAGGCTCAAATTCATTTTTTATTCGTGAGAGAGGATCATCCTGACCGGGATCAGTTATACAGTCGGTTTTATTGGCAGCTATTACCATTTTCTTATTTAAGATTTCAGGATTATATTCCTCAAGTTCTTTGTTTATGGTGTAATAATCTTCAACCGGATCACGGCCTTCACTTCCTGAAGCATCTAGTATGTGGATCAGCACACGTGTTCTTTCGATATGACGAAGAAATTCGTGACCGAGACCGGCACCCTCACTGGCCCCCTCTATAAGTCCAGGAATATCTGCTATGACAAAGGGCTCGATACCGTTTAAATCAACTACACCAAGGTGAGGATTGATCGTTGTGAAATGGTAATTTGCAATCTCCGGGCGAGCATTTGAAACCTTGGTCAGAAATGTTGATTTGCCAACATTAGGCAATCCAACAAGTCCGACATCAGCAAGGAGTTTTAATTCGAGCAATAGTTCAAGTTCAACGGCCTCTCCGCCCGGCTGGGCATATTTGGGTGCCTGCATAGTGCTTGTGGCATAATGCTGGTTTCCTTTGCCTCCTCTTCCGCCGCTGATCAATAAAAATCTGCGGTTATTACCGGATAGATCAGTTATGACTTTTCCGCTTTGCGCTTCCTTTACTACCGTTCCTTCAGGCATTTTTAAGATGAGATCCTGGCCGTTTCTGCCTCGACATCTTTTTTTTCCGCCGTCCTGTCCGTCCTCGGCTTTATACTTTCGAACGTGACGATAGTCGGCCAGGGTATTCATACCCTCGTCGATCTCAAGATATACGCTTCCGCCATTACCGCCATCACCGCCATCAGGGCCTCCGTTAGGAACGTATTTTTCACGTCTGAATGAGACATGCCCGTCACCGCCTTTTCCGGATCTGACATATATTTTTGCTCTGTCATTGAACATGTGATTAACCAAAAAGGCTCCGGAAAAACCGGAGCCTTAAAAAACTACTTTTCGACCGGATAAACAGAAGCCTGTTTCCTGTCTCTGCCAACTCTTTCAAACTTAAGTACACCGTCAACCTTGGCAAATAAGGTATCATCACCACCTATACCAACATTGATTCCGGGATGTATCTTAGTTCCGCGCTGTCTGTACAAGATGTTACCGGCCTTGACGAACTGACCGTCAGCGCGCTTAGCTCCTAATCTCTTACTCTCTGAGTCTCTGCCGTTCTTGGTAGAACCCATTCCTTTTTTATGAGCGAAAAATTGAAGGTTAAGCTTTAACATTATCGTTTACCTCCTTGGTTTTTACATAAAGATACTTTTTTCCGTACTCACTACAGATACCGTCAAGCCCAAGCTTCAGGGATTTAATAAGAAGCTGCGTATCAGGATTAGTCAAATCCTTAAGTTCAATACCAAGGATCCCTTTATCCTCATTTTCCGTAAGATCAAAACTGTCTTCGCAGAATTCTTCAATTGAATTGATCGTATTAATGATCAATACAGATATTGAAGCACATATGATATCCTTACCGTAATCGCCGAAACATGCATGTCCCTCGGCTATGAAACCGGTATAAACATCATTGCTTTTATAAAAGGTAACTGTAGTCATATTTATACACTATGCATTGATTTTTTCAATCTTTACCTGAGTGTATGCTTGTCTGTGACCGTTCTTTTTATGATATCCAGACTTTCTCTTGTACTTATATACGATGACTTTTTTGTCACGTCCCTGAGATAAGCACTTGCCTGAAACAGAAGCACTCTTAACATCGTCAGCTACTTTGACACTGCCATCATTACATACTGCGACAACACTGTCGAATGTAACAGTATCGCCTTCTTTGACATCAAGCTTTTCAACCTTGATCACATCACCTTCGGAAACCTTATACTGCTTTCCGCCTGTTGCGATTATAGCGTACATATGGTCTACCTCCTTTCACTTAAGGCCAAACCTTAAGTAACTCGCTAGTTACGGCGGCTTACGCACTTATAGCCCCACTAAGCGGCATACTATTTACTTATATCAGAGTGATATTATCTTGTCAAGCGATAGATCAACCTTTTTACGAGTTATTTCAACTATTCCGAGCTTTGTCATATCTATAACAGAAGCTTTAAGCTTATCCCTGGCCAGTTCTTCAGATAGCAGTTTCAACAACGACTCATTATGAGCATTTACACTCATGTTGATAAAATCAACGAGTATTATGCCTGACAGATTACGCAGTATTATCTGACGAGACACCTCAGCTGCCGCTTCTTTGTTGACTTTATAATAATAGTTTTCAGGGTCCTTGTTTTTTCCGGGAACTTTTCCGGAATTAACGTCAATGACCGTAAATGCTTCAGTGCTTTCAATAACCAGATGACCGCCGCATTTAAGATAAACGTTCTTATCAAGTATCCTGTCTATATGCGTTTTTAAAGAATACAGGTTGACTAAGGATACAGCCTCATCTGAATACAGCTTGATGTTTTTGTTCTTAAGAACATCAATTTTACACAGTTTATCATATGTCTTTTTATCGTCAGTGATTATATCTTCATAATCATCAGTGTTGAGCTTTAAAATCTCGTTTCCGATATTGTTGTCGTTTTTATACAAAGAGGTATGTAAGCGGGCAGTTGCAGATCTTTTGACGATACGTTCCGAAATCTTTAAAAGCGCTTTTAATTCATCGGTTAATGGAACTATATCCTTTCCGGCAAGATACTCAGCATTTGTCCTTATTACAATACCGTTATCCGTCATGCCCTTGATTTCGATATCAGAAAGAGCAGCTGATAATAATGATCTGTCTTTTGAAGAGATTTTTTTAGAATAATGAATGCCCTTTCCGCCGATATGTATGACACAGTACTCGCCGGGAATGCAGATAGATGCAGTGGCTGTCGGCAGTTTAGTCTTTAAAGCATCCGTTTTTATCTGTACTGGCAGAGTATTACCGCATTTAGCTGTTTTTTTGTCAAGTTCATCAAGGGGCACAAAAACCATTTTTTTATTTCCGATAGAAATAAATGCAGCATTTAAGCCTTTGTTAATCTCTTCTATTCTTCCGATGTAAACGGAATCTACATCTGAATTTGAATATGCTTTTAGTCCCTGAAGCTCAAATTCGTTATCAAAAAGAAACAGTATATGAGTTTCATAAAGCTTAGTAATAACAACTTTTCCCATTTATATAAGAGTCCTCAATTCAATTCTGCCTTCTTCGGAAGAAGCGTTTTCATAGATATCTATACGATGTATTTCATAAGGATTATCACTTAGCTCAATTCCGCAGTTATTGCATAAAAGATCCATGACAAAATCAGGTCTGATATTTGTCTCAGAGCCGGAATTTAAGAGAATATACAGTGTTCTGTCATCAACAAATCTGAAATCGTATATATATTTCTTAAGATCCATTGATAAAAAACCCCCGCCCTTTTTCTTCGGCTTATTGACCGGGATGGTCTCTTGACTAAGAAAGTCAATGGATTTTTTGACAAAATCATCACAAAGACTTATCTTCTGCCTTACCGTAATATCATAGGAGGCAGCAAACACGCTGGACATGCAATTCGGCGCTTTTTCAGGAAGTTTTTTAATCGCTCTTATCTTAAGGCCTTCAGATGAAACTTCATTCAGTGTTCTTAAAGCATCATCGATATTGACTTCTTCGGTCAGCACTATATCGAGATATTCTCCTTCAGATGTATAACCTAGTGATAACGGATAAGCAAAAGATAGCAGCTGGTGTGGTGAAAAACCTTCTGAATACTTGACAGGAAGATCGGCTCTTTTAAATACCTTCTGAAAGTATCTCATAACATCCAGATGGCTGATATATCTTAATGCACCGTCTTTTATGAATTTAATTCTGTATTTTACTGCTGATGTGTCCTGCATATACCTACGCCGAATGATGCGGCTCCGCAGCCGCTGCATTTTTCCTTACAGTTAGGAGAAGGTACTCCTTCTTTTGCTTTTTTATATTCCCTTAGCAGGAAGCTCTTTGATACACCACAGTCTATCATATCCCATGGGAAGATCTCATCATCCGCCCTGTTTCTGGTAGTGTAAAAATCCATTGAGATTCCGCATTCATCAAATGCTTCTATCCAAAGATCATTTTTATATGTTTCTGACCAGGCATCATACATGCATCCTTTTTTATATGCTGACATAATTACCCTGGACAGTCTTCGATCTCCCCTTGCAAAAACACCTTCAAGCACAGAAGTATCTGTTTCATGCCAGTTATACTTTATAGATTTCTGATTCAACACTTCACTGATCGCTTTACGTGTCTTATATGCCTTATCTATAAAATCTTCTCGTGTTGCCTGAGGTGACCACTGAAAAGCCGTAAATGGCTTTGGAACAAAGAATGAAGTACTAACAGTTATCTGAACCCTGCCCGTACGCTTTTCTTTGGGTACAGTCTCGTAATAAAGAGCCGCTATCTCATTTGCAAGGGATGCTATAGCTTGTATATCATCGTCATTTTCAAAAGGCAGTCCGAGCATGAAATACAGTTTGACTTTATTCCATCCACCCATAAAAGCCTGTTCGCAGCCGTTTAATATGTTTTCTTTGGTCAGATTCTTATTAATGATATCGCGCAGTCTTTGGGAACCGGCTTCAGGTGCAAATGTCAGTGAAGATTTTTTAATATCCTGGATCTTGGACATAATATCAAGAGAAAAAGCATCGATTCTCAAAGACGGGAGGGATATATTTACATTATTGTCATTGCAGTAAATTATAAGCCTCTCAATAAGCTCATCAAGCCTCGAGTAATCAGACGAACTCAACGAGCTTAATGTTATCTCATCATAACCGGTATTTTTAAGCGAATTTACTGCAGTATCAAGAAGATAATCAACGCTTCTTTCCCTTACGGGACGATAAAGCTGTCCTGCCTGACAAAAGCGACATCCTCTGATACAGCCCCTTTGTATCTCCAGGTTAATCCTGTCTGAAAAGCTTTTAAGATAAGGGATAACGGGGGCGGTTGGGAAATATGTATTATCAAGATCTTTAACCAGCTCTTTTTTAACTGTTTTGGGGACAGAAGGATCGACCGGATCGATCGCCCGGATCGTCCAGTCTTCGTTATATGAAATATCGTATAATGAAGGAACGTACATTCCGGGGATGGAAGCAGCTTTAATAAGGAAATCCCGTCTGGAGATACCCGTATCACGATATGATTTATAAAGATCCAGAAATTCCCTGTATCTGGTCTCACCCTCTCCGATATAGAAAATATCGAAAAAATCGGCTACTGGCTCGGGATTATATGAACACGGGCCACCTCCGAACACTATTGGATCATCCCAGGTCCTGTCAGCAGAATATAATGGTATCCCTGAAAGATCCAGTATTTGTAATATGTTCGTATAACACATTTCATATTGAAGTGTTATACCGAGAAAATCAAAATCCTTGATCGGCTGCTGGGATTCCAATGCAAAAAGAGGAAGTTTTTCCTTCCTCATGATCGCATCAAGGTCTGTCCATGGGCTGTATACTCTCTCGCACCATGTATCCTCGAATTTATTGAACATGTCATACAGAATCTGTATTCCAAGATGGGACATTCCAATCTCATAGACATCCGGAAAACACATTACAAAACGAATATCGACCTTATCGGGATCTTTGTATACCGCATTGACTTCATTTCCAATGTATCTGGCCGGCTTTTCTATCTGCATAAGAATGTCATCGGATAAAGCCAGTTTATTATTCATCTTTTGTCCAGTTCCTGCGTGATATCTTCCCAGGTAATGTTTTTTTCAGCCATTAATACCATCATATGATAAAGGAAATCCGATATTTCATATTTGATCTCATTGGCATTGGGATTTTTGGCTGCAATGACTATCTCGGTAGCTTCCTCTCCGACCTTCTTGAGTATCTTATCTATTCCCTTATCAAAAAGATAATTGGTATAAGATCCCTCTTTAGGATGCTCCTTGCGGTCAAGTATTACAGCCATTACCGATTCAAAGACTTTAAGCGGGTTGGAAGATCCCTCATCGGAATTTACTATTTCATTAAAAAAGCATGAATAAGAGCCTGTATGGCAGGCAGCTCCTATCTGGTGAACCCGGGCAAGCAGAGTGTCTTTATCACAGTCGGCCTTAAGATCTTTTAAGTACTGATAGTGTCCGGAGGTCTCTCCTTTTATCCACAGTTCATTTCTCGACCTTGAAAAGTAAGTCATTTTCATGGTCTTAAGTGTCTTTAGATAAGCTTCTTCATTCATATAAGCAAGCATTAGAACTTCATCGGTCTTATGATCCTGCACGATCACGGGGATCATATTATCCGAATTGAGTTTTAGTTCACTCCATTTGATCTGAGGTTCAAATACTTTAACTTCGATACCGTTTTCAAGACATAGAGATTTTATATTCTCAAATTCGGCATAATTGGCGTTTATTGCACTGCCTGTCATGCCGGAGATCTCGTCTTTTTTAAACATTTCGATGATCTTATCCAGCGATACATCAGGAAGCATTACTATAAATGAATGATCTTTGATCCCGTATATATCCTTGATCGAATGTTCATTAAGAAGAATGATGTCGCTTATAAACTCATCGATCGTTGAGGTATTATCAGTCACTTCAGAAGCTTTATCGATACAGCACATGATCTTATCTTTGCCGAATCTTTGACTTACTTCTTTGCTAAGATCTATATTAGACTGCTTTGAATAATTTAGTGCAACGGCCCTACAGCCGGCATAGATAAGCTTTTTGACATCTTCGGTTCTTTTGATGTTGCCGGCACCTATAACAGGTATGGGCACACTGTCACATATGAGTTTAATAATATCGATCGCCGCATCATGTGATTCATCATCCGCGGACAGATCAAATACAATTATAGAATCGGCTCCGTTCTCAAAATACATCGAAGAGAGCTTTTCGGGATCTGCACTTATCAGTGTATCGTCATTAAATCCGGTTACAGCTGCTGAATTTTTCAGATAAATACACGGTATGAACTGTTTAACGCTCATCATAAGGTTCCTTTCGTGGATAATACTTCTTTTGCGCGCGGTTCAATACTTACAGCTTCATCCAACGCTTTGGCAAAAGATTTGAACATTGCTTCTATCATGTGATGATTATTGTTTCCGTACAACATTTTTATATGCAGATTCATTCCGGCACTGTAACTTAAGGCATAAAAGAATTCTTTTACAAGTTCAGTGTCAAGATATCCGACCTTTTCAACCGTCAGATCACAGTCATAGCAAAGATAAGGTCTGCCGCACAGGTCGATAGCACAAAGACAAAGGGAGTCATCCATAGGTAAAAGACTTTTTCCGTACCTTTTAATACCCTTTTTATCCTCTAGCGCTTCTTTGATAGCAGTCCCCAGAACGATTCCGGTATCTTCAACACTGTGATGAGCATCAACAATAAGATCTCCTTTAACTGATAGATCAAGATTGAAAAAGCCGTGACGGGCAAAGCTTTCAAGCATATGATCAAAAAAACCGATTCCTGTGGAGATATTATATTTTCCCTCTCCGTCAAGTTTTAACTTACATGTTATCTCTGTTTCATTTGTTTTTCTGCTTATCTTTGCTTCTTTCATAAATCCACCTCATCATTCGAACCTGACTGCTATTGAATTTGCATGTGCAGTCAATCCTTCATATTGAGCAAAACGCTCTATTTCAGAATGTACTTTCAATAGTCCCTGCTTGGAATAGTTTATTATACTGGTCTTTTTTATAAAATCATCTACGGATAACGGACTGAAAAATCTGGCTGTCCCATTTGTCGGAAGGATATGATTGGGACCTGCAAAATAATCGCCCAAAGGCTCAGATGAATATTCTCCAAGGAATATCGCTCCGGCATTTTTAACCCTGGTCATAACCTCAAAAGGATTTTGGGTCAGTATCTCTACATGCTCCGATGCAATGGCATTAGCAGTTTCCACAGCATCATCCATATCTTCAGCGATAAGAATATACCCGTAATTATCAAGTGATTTGCTTATGATATCTTTTCTATCCAATTTTGGAACAAAACCGTCGATTTCAACGCTTACACGCTCCGCCAGGGATTGTGAGGTAGTTATTAGTATAGCAGATGCCATCTCATCATGTTCAGCCTGTGACAAAAGGTCTGCAGCAACATATCTGGGATTTGCAGTTTCATCAGCCAGAACAAGTATTTCAGAAGGACCTGCTATAGAATCGATTGAAACAAATCCGAAACATGCTTTTTTGGCAAGCGCTACAAAAATATTACCGGGTCCGGTTATCTTATCTACCTTAGGTATACTCTGAGTCCCAAAAGCCATGGCAGCAATAGCCTGAGCGCCTCCTACTTTATACACTTCATCTGCCCCTGCGATCCTGGCGGCGACAAGCGTACCCGGAGATACTCTTCCGTCTTTGCCCGGGGGTGTGGTCATTATTATCCGTTTTACTCCGGCAACCTTAGCCGGAATTATATTCATAAGCACTGAACTGGGATAAGCGGCTTTGCCACCGGGAACATAGACACCCGAGCATGCTATAGGAGTGATCCTTTGCCCCAGTATCGATCCGTTTTCATCAGTTTCGATCCAGGTGTTACGAAGCTGTTTTTCATGGAAGCGTCTGATATTTTCAGCCGAGTGCTTTATAACTTCGATTACTTTTTCATCGACAGCTTTAAACGCCTCTTCGAATTCGTCTTCAGTTACTTTGATATTGCCGGAATTAAGCTCATATCCGTCAAACTTCAAAGTATATCTGAATATAGCTTCATCTTTGTTGTTTCTGACATCATTTATGATATCATTTACGGTCTGTTCATATTCCGAATAAGAACTCGGACTTCTTTTTAACAGATCATCCAGAATATTATTTCTGGTCTTTTCATCCAATTTGATCATTTTCATTATCAGCGTTCCTCACATATAGTTTTCAGATTTTGTATGATAGTTTTTATTCTGTCAGATTCCATTTGCATAGATACGGGATTCACGATCATTCTGGCTGACAGAGGTGTTATTTCTTCAAGTACCTGAAGACCGTTTTCTCTTAATGTAGAGCCGGTCTCGACAATATCTACTATAACATCCGACAGCTCAACGATAGGTCCCAGTTCAACTGAACCGTTCAGTTTAATTATATCTACGGTCTGATGTCGGATGTTATAGAAATAATCTTTGGCTATTTTAGGATATTTAGTGGCAACTCTTATTCTGTCCTTATGCTTTAGAAGTTCTTTGGCGCTCTCCGGCCCGCAAACACACATTCTGCATTTGCCGAAATTTAGATCAAGCACTTCAAATACATCCCTGTCTTCCTCAAGGATAGTATCTTTTCCGACTACACCGATATCAGCCGCGCCGTATTCAACATAGGTTGGTACATCAGGGCCTTTGGCAAGAAAGAATTTAAGCTTTTGTTCTTCGTTAACAAATATGAGTTTTCTGGTATCCTTATCTTTCATTTCCTCACAGGTGATACCCATTTGTTCAAGAAGCTCCATTGCCTTTGAAGCCAGACGGCCTTTACCCAGTGCAAATGTCAGATAATGATCCTTAGAGGATCTTTTCATCTCATCCTGATGATCAAGAGCCTGTATCAGGTCATCTGTTACAACACAAAAACCGACAGCCGGAGCATCTTTACCAAAATATGACAATAAATTATCATATCTGCCGCCCTTAACGATGGGTTCACCCACACCATATGTATATGCCCTGAATATCACACCTGTATAGTAATCATATTTACTTAACATGGACAGATCATAAGTGACCCTGTCTTCTACATTTAAAGACCTCAGGACTTCATTTAATCTGATAAGATTTAATACTGCTTTTTTTGAAATATCGTTTGTAGCTGATTCAAGGGCTTTATCAAGTATTCTGCAATCCCCAAAGAATTCGGTAATATGTATCAGACGATCGATATCGGTAATATTCTGCTCCTTAAGGTAGTTTACTGCCCCATAAATATTCTTTTGTGATATATAATCGCGAAGATTATGTTCAACATTCAAAGACAAACCTGCTTCACGGCAAAATCCTCTGTAATAGTCAGCATTACCAACTGTTATCTTAAAATCTTTTAATCCGGCAGATTCCAGAACCTTAACGGACAAAGCTATTATCTCTCCGTCCGCTTCAACAGAAGGATCGCATATTAATTCAGCGCCCATCTGAGTCACTTCTTTAAGTTTACCCCTTAATGATTTGGTGTTGGAAAATGTGCTGCCGGAATAACAAAGCCTTAACGGTGAATTATCGTCAAGGAAATATTTTGAAGCACATCTTGCAATAGCTGGAGTAAAATCAGGTCTTAAAACCAGAGTATTACCTTCGGGATCATAAAATCTGTATAGCTCACTTGATGGTGTGGTTCCTATACTTGATGAAAAAACATCGGAAAATTCTAGGGTCGGAGTCTGTATCTTTCTGTATCCTTCTGAAGATAAAACATTAAAAACAGCATTTTCAGCAGCGATCTTTCTGTCATATTCATCGCCATAAAGATCCCTGACTCCTTCAGGTGTATGTAACAGATTATCAGAATTCATATTTCCTCCAAACGCTTTAGTGTGATAACGTGCTAATTCATTATCATGCTACCATGCTAAATTAATATTGTCAATATTACTTTTCTACTGTAACTTCACGTTCCTCAATATCTTTTTTGAGTGCTTCAAGATAAGGAACAAAAACCCCTTCATTCTGTCTAATGATAAAATCCGGATTGAGCTCTTCATATCTGAAAGATTTACGATCATTATCTTTAAACGCTCTGTCCCAGAAAAACCGAAACATATCATAAGGCAGGTAATACAATATATCTCTGGTGGTAAAATATATCAGAAAGAAAGCTACACCGCCCTGCCTTTCAAAATGCTCCATAAAATCAACCTGATGCTCATGAATGTTAGCCAGGGGAAATCTGTCCTCTCTGCATTCTTTTGCATCAAAACATACCGGTATTCCCTGAACTGCTCCGATATAATCAACTGTGCTTTTCTGATCAAAATACGCCAGAGTTATCTGGGAACCTTTGGGACTCATTTTAATTGGAGTGATAGGTGTGGGTATCTTCTGTACTATCGCAAGTCCCTTTTCTTTATAAATCTCATTTGTTTTGTTAATAAGATCTTCCAGATATGAACCTCGAAGACCACGGGTTTTCCATGTGCTCATTGTATTCTGACTATAAGGCCCCTCCAATCATCAATATTACTATCGTCGGGAAAAACGATCCTATACGCAGTCAGTTTTTGAATGAAAGTGTCATATTTGCGATTGAATTTCATGTCTCCGTATTTGGTATCACCCAGTATAGGATGATCGATGCTAGCAAGATGAGCTCTTATCTGATGTGTTTTGCCTGTAATAAGCTCAACTTCTATTTCTGTTCTGTCATCATAAAAGGATACAGGATTAATCCTGGTCTTTATCTTAGATGCACCGGGCTGCTCGTTCTTAAATACCTTTACTGTATTTGTTTTTTCATCTTTAAGAAGATATCCTTCAAGACATTCTGCTTTATCTATCCTGCCTTTACATATTGTTTTATAAAATTTTTTTATCTTTCTTTCTCTGATGAGGTATGATATCTCCTCAGCACCCTTAATCGTCTTTGAGCAGATCACGAGACCATCAGTATTTCTGTCCAGCCGGTTTAATACCGATGGTCTGAAGGATTTTAATGAGATCTCATCTACAGAGCCATTATCAAGGAGATAGCCGATCAGATATTCGTTTAATGAACTCTCATCTTTTTTTGATCTTTGTGACAGAATACCGGACGGCTTGTAGAATATAACCATGTTATCGTCTTCGTATTCAGGTATGATCCCTTTGAGATTTCGATAAGCATTTTTGTAGGATTGAATATCAATATGAGATGCAGCACCTTCGAATTTTTCAAATGTCTCATCCGAGAAATAAACTTTAACGTCATCACCTGCGTTAAGATGGATTCCGGGTTCGGTTCCCTTGTCGTTAACTTTGATATTTTTTTTGCGTATCATCCTGCACAGGAAAGAATCGTTAGCTTCGGGCATTATTCTTTTTAAGAATCTGTCAAGGCGCTGTCCTTCTTCGGATTTTTTTATAATGAATTCTTTCACGTTTTCCCCATCAGAGTATTATTTCATATAGAGATATCCTGATCTCATCATCAGTCGGTTTAGGGTCGGAACAAGCTGCTTTATCGTTTAAAGAAGACAGCATATTAAGATAATCGTCAAGCTTATCAACCAGACAGACCGTTATCTTGCCATGACCGGATTGTTTTAGCATTGTTTTTATATGCTCTTCACATCCTTTGCAGTCAAACCCGGGAACTTCTGAATATCCTATTATCACGCTGTCATAAACCGTCATATGACTTACGGCATAATTCTTCTTATATGAAGTAAAATACATATCATACATTGAAATGAGATTCTGATCCAGAAGTGAGATCTTATCAAAAAGCTCTTTAGTAGATGGAACAGCTCTGATAAGCATGATCAGTGATACCAGACTCTTGCTGGCAGGTAATAAGCCTAAGATTCCGACAATGGTCAGCAGATTGCGTCTGGTTCCGGTAGTTATATATCCGGTTACGACTATACCGACCGAAATTATGAACATAACCGCCGTAATAATGGCAGTCTGAAGTCTCTTACGGGAAATATACCCGAAATTTCCTTTTACAGCTCTTTTAAACATATGCATTTAATATACTGTGATAATCCCGGATACAATAATCCGAGTTTTTTACTTTTTCTTCCCACTGATCATTGGAATAGTCATCTTCAACCGCACAGGTTATCATCCCGGCACGATTTCCTGCTTCTATCCCTTTAACCAGGTCTTCAAATACCAGACAGTTTTGAACTGGGACACCAACCTGTCTGGCGGCATTCAGATAGCATTCAGGCTCCGGCTTGCCCTTGCATACATCTTCGCCGGAAATAATCACATCGAAAAACTCAAATATTCCGTGTTTTTTTAGAACAGTTTCCAAAAGTTTGCGGGAATTGCTTGAACATATTCCAAGTTTGATGCCTTGATCGGTACAGTACTTTATAAACTCCAGTCCGCCTTCCTTGACCAGAACTTCATTGGCATATTTATCAAATGCCATATCATTCCACCTGCCGATCATTACTTCTACAGGCTCATCAATATGAAATCTGTTTTGGAAATAAACAGCCGTTTCAACCACACTCATGCCTTCGATATCACTTTGAAGATCCAAAGGCTTGTCAATACCGTAATCAGACAGATAATCATCATCTATACTGCCCCATATCCACATGGAATCTACCAAGGATCCGTCCAGATCAAAAAACACGGCTTTAATATCATCAAGTAACGGAGGGTTATATTTTCGGCCACGATCTTTGCTGTTCATTTTATTCATTTCCCATGGAGCTTTTTAAGAATCTTTTTGCCTGTAAAAAGCATTCCGACAAGTAAAAGTACTGCGCAGCCGGCAAACGTAAGAATACCTTCGGCATATACAGATGATGTATTTACAGTTTCGTTTAATATATTCTCGTAAGAAACAGTATTAAAGCGATCCGATTCAACAGCAGTTTCAGACATACTCTTAACAATGATGTTTTCAGAATTATTATCCCCGGTCGTCTGATTATTAACGGTTAGGGATAAAGCTTTGACATTAAGAACATTGCTCAGAGTTATCTTATCAAAACTGTTAACGACACCGGTTATTATATTCAATTCTTTACCTGCAGGAGCATCGAGAGTAATTGCATGATCCGTCATGGATTTATTCCATGACGTGCGAGGCCAGTCCTGCAAAGACGTAAATGTAACACCGCCATCAGTGCTGACCATATAATATAAAATATAACTGTCCTTATCTACAGCATGAATGTTGATAGTAACCTTGCCTGCAGCAGCATCGGTTGAAATCAAAGAGATCTCATTGGTTTCCGGAGCGGTTTCATCAGGCATGACCATATTTTTGCCTGTCTTATACGTGCTTAATTTATAAGAAGAATAATCAAGACCAAGTTTTGCAGACTTTAATTTCAGAAATTTGGCAAGTGCTTCACCGTCTTTGATACCAAAATTGATCAAAGCGGAATCCAATGAGGAACTTGATGATGCCGGTAGCATAAATGTGTCACGACTGTTATCCATATGACAATGCTCTATAATGCAGGAAGGTATTCCATAGTTAGTACCTATCCGGAGCACTCCATAATAATTATCACCGGTTTTACCGATTCTGGTCTTGATTCCACGATTAAAAAGACCCATTTCATCAAAATTTTTCATGACAAGATCAGCAAAAGGATACATTTTATTATAATAACTCTGCTGTACAGGTATCCAGATCTCAGAACCGTATAAAGTATGATATCCGGACATATTAAAATGCAGCGAAATAAAATAATCCGCATTAACTGATTTAGCAAAATCAAGCCTTTGCTGTATAGTCATCGGCTGATCGGAATCCCTGGTCAGATAAACTGTAACTCCCTCAAAACTATCGAGATATTCTTTCATGGCCCTGGCAACGGTCAGTGTCATATTTTTTTCAATATAGGCACCGATCATACCACCATCCTGATCACCACCATGACCCGGATCCAATACTATCACATAACTCATGTTCAACCCTCAAATTTTCCTGTAAATGAAGTCACCGGCATACGCCGGTGAGAAAAACTAAGATAATAAATCTAATTTAAGATCATCACTGCCGGGTTTGGCAGATGCAGCGGGCGGTACATTGACCGCTGCCGGTGCAGGATTGTTTATCGCAGGTGCCGGACCTTCATCGATATTCCCGGAATCCTCAAATGATGGATCTGATTCATCAAGATCCATGTATTCAAGAGGCATTTCCGAAGTATCTTCAGGAACCGAAGGCGGATTAAGCTCAGCTCTGTTTTCAACAACAGTCTGATAATACTGACCAAGCTGAGAATAGAAATTCTCATATGTAGACTGAGTGATCCTCATGGTATTAGCTACGATCTGCTCATAATTTAGGAGCATATTATCCATATACTCTACAGCGGCAGATCTGACAGAATTAGCCTCATATGTCGCATTAGTAAGGATTTCCTGAGCCTGTATATAAGCACTCTTAACCACATCATCAGCCTGGGCATAAGCCTGCTTCATGATCGCATTCTGAGAAAGCATTTCACTGGTACGGGCAGCTGCATCATCTATAAGAGCCTGGGCACGTGCTTTGGCATCTTTAATGATAGCTTCTCTGTTGGAAACAACTTTCTGATATTTTGCCAGCTCCTGAGGAGTTTTATTGCGCAGTTCACGCAACAGTTCATCTATCTCCTCTTTGTTGACGATGATCTTGGTATTGGATAAAGGCTGATATTTGCAGTTATCCAGATACTCAATGATATCATCAATAAGCTGTTCGATAATATTACTCATAATATCCCCCGACTGTCATCTTTGTACTTGTCGTAGACTGCGTCAGCAACAAACTTGGGAACACAGGGACTGACATCACCCTTAAAGCAGGCAATCTCCTTAACAGCACTGGAACTGAGATAAGCATATTCAAGACTGGTTGTCAGGAATACTGTATCTACTTTACCATTTGAGATCAATCTGTTAGTCTGCGCATTCTGCAATTCATATTCAAAATCAGTAATAGCCCTGAGACCTCTGATTATAACATGAATATCCTTTGATGCACAATAATCGACAAGCAAACCGCTAAAAGATTCGACCTCTACATTAGGCAAATCCTTGAGCGCTTCTTTCAACATTCTAACACGTTCATCTACCGAAAACAATGCTTGCTTACGTTTATTATCCAGAACGCTGACTGTCAGAACATCAAACATCTTGGCTGCACGGGTGATAACATCGATATGACCGTACGTTACAGGGTCAAAGCTCCCGGGATATACAGCTTTTTTCATGGTTTTCTCCTTAAAAATGTGTGCTTGTTAGTTTTATATTCCTTTGTTTTGATTATATCAAAGCCGTCAAAATCTACTGACATATCTTTGGCAGATTCGAGAATGATCAACGTTTCGGTATCAACATTTCCAAGATTTTTAAATGTATCAAACAGTTTTTGTTCATAACCGCTTTCATATGGCGGATCTATAAATATTATATCAAGATGCTGAGCATTTATCCTGCTCAGATTGGTAAAAACATCTCCTTTAAGTATTGTCGAAGAATCTTTAAGCTTCGTAAATGCCAGATTATCTTCAATACATTTAAGCGCTTCGGTATCATTATCAATAAAATATGACTTACTTGCTCCTCTTGATAATGCTTCAATACCAAGTGCCCCACTGCCTGCAAAAATATCGGCAACAACAGCTCCAGGAACTTCATTCTGAATGATATTAAACAGCGTTTCTTTTATACGGTCCAGAGTCGGACGTGTATTCACCCCTTTTGGCGTTTTCAGTTGTAAAGATCTGCATTTACCGGCTATTACCCTCATATCACAATCTGATCTTGGTTCCTTTACCGTCTCTTCTTGATAATTTAACCTTATAAAGATCAAACGGCTTATTATCAAGCATAACGTTTGAATCTCCGGATGCTGTAGTATAGAATACGTCAGACACAAAATCTTTGGGAGAAAGTTTCATTCCCCGTACACCGACAGCGGTTTTTTTCTTCTCGGGGATCTCTTCAACTCCGAATCTGATAAAATAACCATCATTTGAACGTAATACGATCTGTTTTTGGTCCGTCAGTGCACTTACGCCTATGACTTCATCGTTATCCAGGAGCTTGGTTGCACTAATAGTTCTCCTGGTAACATCAAATTCGCCTCCGTCAACTACCTTGAGCATCGATAGCTTAGTGACAAATATCAGGTTATAAAGGTTTAGTCTGCTCTGTGATTCGCAGGCAACAACATATTCCTTTTCGGTATCATAATTACTGATATTATCTATGGGAACACCCTTGTCCCTGTATTTGCCGAATGGCAGATCCAGAACTTTAACCGTATGCATATTTCCAGTATTTGTAAAGATACATATCCTGCCGGTATTTTTACAGCTTACAACATACTTATTCTCAGCGAATACGCTTTCCTGATTTCTCTCAAATGTGGAGATATCTATCGTTCTTGCATATCCGAATCTGTCCATAAGGAAAACAACATCCATCTCTTCGATCTGTTTTTCCTGGTAAACAGCTTCTTCAACATTATCTATAACTGTTTTTCTCTTAGATGAGAACCTGTTTTTTATCTCATCCAGTTCGGCGGTTATGACCATAGCCATTGAATCACGTCTGTCAAGGATATCCTCATATTTAAATATATTAGCCAGAGTATCTTCGTGTTCGTTGATAAGAGCTTCAAGTTCCAGACCGATGAGCTTATAAAGTCTCATTTCCAGGATGGCATTTGCCTGCTTTTCGGTAAAGCGAAGCTGTGATGCCATGATCTTTGACTCTTTGGATTTAAAATTTATACCGTCAACTATACCTTCAACAAGACAGCTTTTAGCCATGGCCCGGTCTTTGGATCCGCGAAGGATCTCAATGATCAGGTCGATTACATTGCAGGCTTTTATCAGGCCTTCCTGTATCTCTTTCTTTTCAAGCTCCTTATTTAATAAGGTTGTATATTTTCTTCTTGCAATCTCAAACTGGAATTTAACATTATGAGCTATGATCTGCTTTAATGACATTATTTCCGGTTTGCCGTCAGCTATTGCCAGCATATTAACACCGAAGGTATCTTCAAGACGTGTCTTTTTATAAAGCATGTTGACGAAGTTATCAACATCCGCATCTTTTCTTAATTCGATGACTATGCGTATGCCTTCTTTTGAAGACTGGTTGGTTATATCAACGATATCCTGAGTCTTTTTATTCTCTGCAAGTGCAGCGATATCCTGTAAAAACTTGGATATATTGGCTCCTATCATCGGATAAGGTATTTCGGTTATTACGACATTTGTCTTGCCGCCTTTTTGAGGTTCTATCTCAACTTTACCGCGTACCTTGATCTTGCCCTGGCCTGTTTCATATATTTCACGAAGTTCATCTTTGTTGGTAACTATACCGCCGGTCGGGAAATCAGGTCCTTTGACATATCTCATCAATTGGGCAACGGATATATCCTCGTTATTCATATATGCCTTGGTAGCATCTATGACTTCGCCAAGATTATGAGGCGGAATGGATGTAGCCATACCTACTGCGATACCATCAGAGCCGTTTACCAGAAGATTTGGGAATTTAACAGGCAGCACAGAAGGCTCTTTTTCTGTTTCATCGAAGTTGGGGACAAAATCAACAACATCTTTGTCCAGATCACCCAAAAAAGCATTCTGGGTCACTTCTTTGAGTCTGGCCTCGGTATAACGCATTGCTGCCGCTCCGTCGCCTTCAATATTTCCGAAGTTACCGTGTCCGTCTATGAGGGCCAGTCCCTTTTTAAAGTCCTGACTCATTACAACGAGGGCCTCATATATTGAGCTGTCTCCATGCGGGTGATATTTACCCATTGTATCACCGACAATACGGGCTGATTTTCGATAGGGTTTGTCAAATCTGATCCCGAGTTCATGCATATCATAAAGTACTCTGCGCTGAACCGGCTTTAACCCGTCCCTGGCATCTGGAAGAGCTCTGGATATGATGACGGACATTGCATAATCAATATATGATTTCTGCATCACTTCCGAATATTCTGTTTTGATGATGTTTTCGATTATCTCTTTATTTTTTTTCATTTTTCAGGCCTTATTTCTATCAGATATCAAGCAAAGCTTCGGTAGCATGGTCATAAATAAACGCTTTTCTGGGAGGAACTTCGGTTCCCATGAGCATAGCCGTTACTTCGGAAGCCATTCTCGCATCCTCTATTTCTACCTGCTTTAAGATCCGGTTCTCAGGATCAAGTGTTGTTTCCCATAACTGTTCGGCGTCCATTTCGCCCAGACCTTTATATCTTTGAAGTGTAAACGGACCTTTATGATTTTTTCGATATTCTTCGAGGGCTTTATCATCATAAAGATATTCTTCTTCGCCTTTTGAAGGCATAGCCTTATAAAGAGGAGGCATAGCTATATATACATGTCCCTCATATATGAGCTCCGGCATAAACCTGTAGAATAATGTCAGAAGCAGTGTGGCAATATGAGCACCGTCCACATCGGCATCGGCCATGATGATGATCTTGTTATAGCGAAGTTTAGTTATATCAAAATCATTACCGTAGCCTTCAGAAAAGCCGCACCCGAAAGCATTTATCATGGTCTTGATCTCGGCATTTGCCAGGACCTTGTCAATTGACGCCTTCTCTACATTGAGTATCTTGCCTCGGATAGGCAAAATAGCCTGATACATACGGTTTCGTGCAGTCTTGGCAGAGCCGCCG
This sequence comes from Lachnospiraceae bacterium, assembly GCA_024681595.1. Taxonomy (GTDB): domain Bacteria; phylum Bacillota; class Clostridia; order Lachnospirales; family Lachnospiraceae; genus JAILLW01. The sequence goes on along the minus strand of JAILAN010000145.1, from coordinate 30,129 downwards.
GCGGAATCTCCTTCGACAATGAATATCTCACACTTTTCAGCATCCTTAGATTCACAGTTAGCCAGCTTTCCGTTTGAATCAAAACTGTACTTTTGCTTGGTAAGCATGTTTGTACGGGCTTTTTCTTCGGTTTTCCGGATCTTTGCGGCTTTTTCGGCACATGAGATAATATTTTTGAGGGATTCAAGATTCCTGTCAAAATATCTTGTTAGCTCATCTGTTGTCACCTTGGAAACAACCTTGGTAGCATCCTGGTTATCAAGCTTGGTTTTGGTCTGACCTTCAAACCTCGGATCGGGATGCTTCAGAGAAATTACTGCAGTCATTCCGTTCCTGACATCGGCTCCGGTGAAATTAACGTCTTTTTCTTTTAATATATTGAGTTCGCGTGCGTAATTATTGATTATATTTGTAAAAGCACTCTTAAACCCGGTCAGATGAGTACCGCCTTCGGCATTGTATATATTATTGCAGAATCCAAGAACATTTTCATGAAATTCATTTGAATACTGGAAAGCGCCTTCAACGGATATACCTTCCGACTCACCGGAAAAATATATAACATCGGACAGATTTTCGGTGTTTTTATTTAGGTCCTTAATAAATCCGACTATACCGTCGGGTTCATTGTAATCAACATTTTCGATCTCATCCTTGCGAAGATCCTTAAAGTGTATGGTAAGTGTAGGATTAAGATAAGCCGTTTCATGAAGTCTTGATTTGATCTCATCTTCCTTAAAACGTGTTTTATCAAAGATGGTATCATCGGGAAGGAAATTGATCTTTGTTCCGGTTCCGCGGGCCTTACCTATAGGAACCAGCTCTCCCTTTACGAGTTCGGTAATCGGAATACCTCTTTCATAACGATCTTCATACAGCATGCCGCCGTTTTTTATCTGTACTGTAAGATAAGCGGAAAGTGCATTTACTACTGAAGATCCGACTCCGTGCAGACCACCTGAGGTTTTATAAACCGAATCATCAAATTTGCCTCCGGCGTGAAGTGTTGTAAAAACAAGCCTTTCAGCGGAAACACCTTTTTCATGAAGTCCAACGGGGATACCACGGCCATTATCTTCAACGGTTGCCGACCCGTCTTTTTCAAGCGTAACCCATATATCCGAACAAAATCCCGCCAGATGTTCATCGACGGAATTATCTACTATCTCGTATATAAGATGATTAAGGCCCTTCGTAGTGACTGAACCTATATACATACCGGGCCTTCGCCTGACGGCCTCAAGCCCCTCCAGCACGGTGATACTGCTGGCATCATAAGTAATTTTTGACACTTTGTTACCTCGTTAAATATCTAAGTTTTCTGGTTGCTGTCATTGCCAGGGAATTCGGCCCTATATGGCAGGATACAGACAGAGAAAGCGGCGCACAATAGATATCAAAATCAGGAAATATCTCTTTAAGTTCAGATCTGAATTCCTCAGCTGATTCCCTGTTATGCGAATACGCCATATTTATCATTACATTATCCGGATCAAGTCCTCCGAATCTTTTTATACAGTCTTTTTTGACAGCATTGATCATTATCTGCTTGCCACCGTTAACAGTCCGGGAAACAGCAAATGCATCCAGTTTTTCACCTTGGATCTGTAATATGGGTTTGATCTTCAGCAGGTTGCCAATGGTTGCCACTGCAGGTGTGATACGGCCGCCCTTTTTTAAATAATCAAGAGTTCCAACCATAATATATATGGATGAATTAAACTTATCCTCCTCGAGTATTTTTACTATCTCACTTCCTTTACAGCCTCCGGATATTAGATCAAGCGCATCTATCACTGAGCTCCTCTGAGTAACGGAAATACGCTGATTATTGACAACACTCACTCTGCCGTCAAAGTCTTCGGACAGCATACGGGCAGTCTGATATGATCCGGACAGGCCTGAACTCATAGGGATATAAACCAGTTCATCATATTCCTTAAGAACATTGTTCCAGAAATCAAGGACTGCCTCAGGGTTAGGCTGTGACGTGTGTACATCAGCACCGTTTAAAAGGTGAGTGTAGAATTCTTCCTGAGTAAGATTGATGTCCTCAAAATACTCATCTCCGTTGATGACAAATGGCATTGGAAGGACAAAGACACCGAGCCTGTCGGCTTCAGAACGCGTTATACCGCTGTTTGAATCAGTAACTACGGCAGTTTTCACTAACTTCTCCAATCTGGTCACTAAACACAATATATTGTGTATTTACGCATAATAAAACACAATATTATATTACTTTCAGATTGTCTTAAAGTCAATAAATTTATGCATGTTATCACGTGTATGTTCAACGATACCGGCTAATTCAGGATCGTTCATTTCGGGATCCTTGCTATATACTTCATCAAGATAATCACCTATTTCTATGATCATTTCATGATCTTCATAAATATCTGCAATATCAAAAGGAATATATCCTGATTGCCTAATTCCGAAAACATCCCCCGCGCCACGTATCTTAAGATCTTCTTCAGCAATTTTAAATCCGTCATTTGATGAATTAAGGATATTAAGCCGCCGGTTTTCTTTTTTGTTCCCGGAAGAATCAATAAATATCGAATATGATTGTGCGTTGCCCCTTCCGATCCTGCCTCTTAGCTGGTGCAGCTGTGCCAGACCGAATCTTTCGGCGTTTTCTATCAGGATCACCGTAGCGTTGGCAACATCTATACCAACTTCTATTACCGTAGTTGAAACAAGAACATCAGTATTGCCATTTGCGAAGTTCTCCATGATCTGATTCTTGACATTGTCCTTCATTTTGCCATGAATATATTCGATACGTATGTCAGGATCCATGGCTTCTTTTAGTTTTTCAGTATAATCAATCACATTTTCAACGTTTTCAAGCCCTTCGGACCTTTCAACCAGTGGGCAGATAACATATGCCTGATGCCCGTTTTTAATCTCGGAAGCAATGAATTCATAAGCTTTTTTTCTGTATGAGGTATCTACTACACAGTTCTTGATCGGGAGCCTTGATGATGGCTTGTTTTTTATAACCGATAAAGACATATCCCTGTAAAGAACGATTGATAAAGTCCTGGGAATTGGTGTGGCACTCATTGCCAGTATATGGGGTGAATCCGATTTTAAAGATAAAGCCTGTCTTTGTCTGACACCGAATCTGTGCTGCTCATCAGTGATTACCAGGGCGAGTTTTGAATAACTGACTTTATCCTGAAATAACGCCTGAGTTCCTATTATAATGCTTATCGTTCCTTCAGACAGACCTTTATAGATGATTTTTCTGTCAGATGATGAAGTCTGTCCGGTAAGAAGAGCAATACCGATCCCAATACCTGTCTGTTCGATCAGTTTTTTAAGATTATTAAAATGCATAACGGCCAGCAGCTCGGTGGGTGCCATCATTGCCGCCTGAAAACCGTTATCCGCACACAGGAGCATTGCAAGGAATGCAATAATAGTCTTGCCGCTGCCTACATCTCCCTGTATCAGACGATTCATTACATATTCGCCTGTCAGATCGTTAAAGATATCTTTTAGTGCATTTTTCTGATCATCAGTAAGCTCAAAAGGAAGCATTTCCAAAACTCTGGGAACAAGAGCAGTCTCTATCATTACATAAGAGCTTTTTTCCGCTTCACTTCTTTGGGAAAAAGATCTTATCATGGTAAGAAATGTAATTAATTCATCAAAGGAAAGTCGTTTTCTGCATGATGATAAATGATCTTCGTCTTTGGGAAAATGGATGCCTATAACCGCATCCTGTCTTGAACAGAGTCCAAATCTTTTTATGGCATCATCGGGCAAATATTCCTTGAATAATGAAATATAATCATTTTCATATGCGCATCGTTCAACGGAACGTGATACCACTTTATTGGAGAGTCCTTTGGTTAGCCTGTAAACCGGCCACAGGCCGACACAAAGATCATTGTATTCTTTATCAGTATATATCTGAGGCTGTTCCATTTTATACCGGCCGTTTTCACTTATCATCTTGCCTCTGAATATATAAGTGGCTCCTTTGGTAAGCCTTCCCTTGTAATAAGGTACATTAAAGAAAGTCAGCATTATCCTGTTTGTGCCGTCTGACACATAACCTGTGCCTATGCTGAGTTTTCCGGCTTTTTTCCATTTAAAGTCATCCAAAACAAAAAGACGATATGCTTTTAGCATACCGCAACAATCACATGAAACCGCTGTGGGTTCCTCATATTTTACATACGAACGTGGATAATAGTTTAAAAGGTCTTCAACAGAAAAAACGCCGAGTTTATTTAAATACCCGGCTGTTTTTTCCCCGATCCCTTTTATGGATTTGATATCTTCAAATATTCTCATAGAACCGATCTATTCGGCAGATACGATAAAATAATATATCGGCTGACCGCCATACTGCAGATCAACATCGATATCCGGGAACAGATCCTGTACCCTGTCGGATAATGATCTGGCTTCTTCCTCTGAAATCTCAGCTCCGTAATAAATGCTGACGATCTCCTTATCTTCATCAACAATTGACTTGATCATATCAAAAGCCGTATCGATATAGTTTCTGCCAACACTGAGTATACCGCTGTCACCGATGCCCATATAATCACCTTGATGAATCTCCATTTCATCAATAACGGTGTCTCTAACAGCATATGTAACCTGACCTGTAGATACATTCTTGATCTCACATTCCATTGTAGCTGCATTATCCTCAGGATTCATATCCGGAACATAGTTTATCACGGCTGTAATACCCTGCGGAACAGTCTTTGTAGGAATTACGATGATCTTTTTATCATCGGTCATATTTTTAGCCTGATTTGCGGCCATTATGATATTTTTATTGTTGGGAAGAATATATATCGTATCTGCATTTACCTTTTCGATAGCATTAAGCATATCTTCCGTAGACGGATTCATGGTCTGTCCGCCCTCTATGATATAGTCAACACCCAGGCTTTTGAATATCTCGTTTATTCCGTCGCCTACAGATACAGCTATAAAAGCAACATCCTTATGCTCCATAGGAGTTTCAGCTATATTTCCGTGATTTGATAGTTCTTTGGATCTTTCATCATGTTCAAGATGCATATTGTCGATCTTAATGCTTGAAAGTTCACCATAAGTAAGCGCTTTCTGCACGGCCAGACCGGGGTCATTGGTATTAACATGGACCTTAACAATATCATTATCAACGACGCATGCAATGGAATCTCCGATAGATTCAAGAAAAGCAGTCAGATCCATCTGTGTTTTAACATTGAATGTTTTATTAAGAATAATGATAAACTCAGCATTATAAGTGTATTTAAGTTCACTTTCATCTTCGTTTTCATCATCAGCATTTGTGTCCTTTGAAGAAAAATCAAGGGAGACTTCCTTACCGAGAAATGCCTCAAAAGCACCTTTCATGACTTCCATAAGACCCTGTCCGCCGGAATCCACAACACCGGCCTGTTTTAATACAGGAAGCATATCAGGAGTCTTTGAAAGAACTTCATCACCGTATTCGATGATCGAAGAAATAAATGTTTCAAGATCATCACAGCCTTCATCAGCCAGTTTAACAGCTTTGTCCGACATTCCCTTGGCAACAGTAAGGATCGTACCTTCTTTGGGTTTCATGACAGCTTTATATGCAGTCTCTACAGCCTTTATTGTAGCTTCCGAGAGCTGCTTTATATCAATCTGATCATTATCCTGTATGGATTTACAGAATCCACGTAACAACTGCGACAGGATAACTCCCGAGTTACCTCTTGCACCTCTTAATGAACCTGATGAAATAGCCTTGCATAAAGACTTCATCTCTATATCATTTGTGGATACAAGAGAAGAAACCTCCTTTGCGGCTGACATTATGGTCATCGTCATATTAGTTCCCGTATCACCGTCAGGGACAGGGAATACGTTAAGCTCATTTATCCATTCTTTCTTTGCTTCCAGGTTCTGTGCTCCGGAAAGGAACATCCTGGAAAGCATCGATGCGTCAATAGTTGTATTAGCCACGCTCATCCTCCTAATCTATAACCTTTACGCCTTCAACATAGATGTTGATCTTAGAAACTTCTATTCCGCTAAACTCTTCTACTTTATATTTGACAGTACTTATAAGATTCTCGGAAACAGACTGTACATTTACGCCGTAAGCTACTATTATATGAAAATCTATATTGAGTTTATTGTTCTTAACAGAAACGATTATCCCTCTTTTAATATCTTCCAGTTTGAGCAGCTTAACAAGACCATCCTTGACATTAAGTCCGGCCATTCCGACGATACCGAAGCATTCCATTGCAACCGCACCGGCATACTGAGCAATTACATCTGAGTTAATCGCTACCGATCCCATATGCGTATTCATGCTGGTCTCTTTTGAATATTTCATAACAGTCTTTTTCTTCATAAGATACCTCTCTTATTCTTCCGCAGTTTTACCTTTTTCTTTGGCATCTTCTTAGATTCTAACGTATCTTCAGTCTTCACGGATTCATTTGAATCCGGAGAATCCTTTAAAGTATTATTATTTAATGCCTTGACTATACCGAAGATAACCACAAGAGATACAACCGCAATTATTATCGGTAAAATCAATTTTTTTATTTTCATACTACAATAAATGTTTACAACGCAACAATTATACTATCATATTTAAGAAAAAGAAACTTAAAATTTCTTCTTGCATTATTGTGTTTATTCTGATAATATAACACTGTTGCTTTAGAATAAGTAGATAGGAGGTGCTAATATGGCTAAATGTGATATCTGCGGTAAAGGCGTTCATTTTGGTAATAACGTAAGCCATTCTCATAGAAGATCTAACAGAATTTTCCGTTGTAATGTCAGAAGCGTTAAGTGCAAAATAAACGGAGCTGCTAAGAGAATGCACGTGTGCACTAACTGTTTGAAATCAGGCGCAGTTGAACGCGCTTAATAAATGACGCATTTTTAAAGAGTCGCCGTCAGGCGACTCTTTTTATATTATCTTTGAATCTTCATAATTCTTTCTTAGTTCTTCATATGTTTTATTGATCTTAAGGACCATATCATGGTCTCCTCCCATGTTGTCGGGATGAAATATCTTTAACAGGTCCTTATATCGTTTTTTTAGAGCCAGTAAGGAATTAACACCCTGGAACATAAAAACAGCCATCTCTTCATTCTTAAGCTGTTTAACGGAATCACCGATCATGGTTCTGTCCTGTTCAAACTGTTTTCTGGCTTTTTCAAGAGCCTTACGGTCAGCTTCCAAAGACTCAAAACCATTTTTAAGAATGTCCATCTTTTTTTCAAAGAAAAGGGCATCCTGCCTAAGCCTTGCTCTTTCGGATACTATTTTTTTATTTACATCCTCGGATTCATCCCGCAGTCTTTGTCGGTCTTCAAACACTTTGGTCTTGAGCTCTTCAAGTTCCCGCTTTTCCATTTCGATACGAATGCTCTCTTTAAACAGAAAAGCCTTGAGTTCATTCAGTTCATCCAAATTACCGTCGGCAAGTGTTTTTTCAAACTGCTGTGAAGATTCATTCACTTCATAAGTTGCCATTAATTATTCTTCCTTATTCAGATCCGGAAAAGCTATATCCTTGGAAACCTGATCATCCATCATCTGCTCTTTTGGGGTTGTAAACCTGTCAACAAGATCCGGTACTGCATCAATTATCTTGGTCAGAGTATCCTGATTCTTGACATTGACGAGTTTAGTCTGACCATTTTTGATGACAAGAACTGAATTCGGAGATTCCTTTCCCCAGAACCCTCCACAGGCTCCGTTCTTTTTGTCATTCATGTTAGCGCCTGAGGCACAGCCGAAACTGACATCGATCAAAGGAACAATGATTGTATCGCCTATCACGGTAGGTTCACCCACAACTGTTTTGGTAGAAACAACGGCATTCATCCCTTTCATGAGAGAATCCACTACATTTCCAAAATTATTGTCAGCCATTTCAATTCTCCTTTTTTAACATCTTAAGAAGCTTTTTGACGTTTTTATCAAAGTAAATCCTGATTCCGGCAAAAATAATCACAAAAACAAATATTCTTCCTTTTATCAGGACATCTCCTGTCAGAATATCCTTTTCAAAATTAGGATTGAGTATAAACTGTTTGCCTATTTTAGGATAAAACAGTGAATATATCGAAAATACCATACCAACCGTATCGGGCGAATCAGCTTTACCGAATTGAACGTTTCCTTTTATCCTGCGAGGCAGTATGCTCTTTAATATCTTAATGAGCTTACTTTTACAAAGACTGAAGGATGATTGGAATTCATCACTGTTATATATGCTTATATATCTTTCTGTATTATCCCTGATGTCAAAGATACGCTTTTTAAGGTCATCTGTCTTGCTTTTAAGTCCTGTTATAAATTCATGAAACCTTTGTTTAACTGTCTTACGTTCACGATATTTTGACCTGTTATCCGACGTTGTTTCTTCAGATAATAAACTATCTTTATTATCGTTGTTCTCATCGATTTTTTCAATACCGGAAGTTTCTTCGTCTGAAATATAGGACACCGTATCTGAAGAGCTACTTACAATATCCTCTACAGGATCTGCAGTCTGTATTTTATCTTTTTTGTTTGCACTCTTACTTCGGATAGGCTTTTCTTTTTTATTTCCGGGAAATATCTTAAATAAAAGGATCCTGACCCTTAAAAGCTCATCTGATGGATAATTAACAAGTACATTGACTATATGAAGAAGCCATGTGACCTTGGCCCGGGCATAAAATGAAGAATCCTCTTTATCATCCTTACTGGCTCTGATATTGTACCTTACAGGTACAAACAGGATGATCAGAATGATAAAAAGGACGATTCCCAGTAAAGATAAAAGGACAATCCCCAATATTTTCAGGATTAACAATAAAACAGCTAGCATACTGATCAGGAAAAATTATTAGTTTTGGCTTTAAGTTTAAGAAACTCTTTAATTGAAGCGTTTCCGGTACGGAAGATACTTTCATTGATCATATCAACGATCATGGCGGATGCTTCATCAAAAGTTTTGGCTAGCCCGACTATGACCGGAGCATGCTTTTTATAATACGGAAGCTTTAAAAAAGCAGCATTCATTATTTCAACCTGATCAGGATCGGTTGAAAGCATGATAAGATATATTCCCAATACTCCCTTATGAAGCTTTAAAGATCTTTTAATCTTATCCGGGTTTTTAATGCTGTCAGAAACATACAGATATTTGTAATACTTCATTTAGGGTCCCTCAATTTCTAATAATACCACATATGGTATGAAATCCAAAGTAAAAATATTGACTTTATCATCATTTCTTTTATACTTATATATGGATAGATTTTGCTTATGCGGGAGGATTCATGAAGGATATTGCTACTTTGGCACTCCAACATGATATGGAAATAGCAGTAGATGTGACTAATGCATCCGGTGAAGTTATCGTTAAGGCCGGAACTAAAGTCAGTGATTATACCATCCAGAAGCTGAACAGACATAAGATAATGGCTGTTACGATCATGGAAGATATAGACTATGCTGTTACTTATTTTGAAAAAATAAGACTGTCCGATGGATTTAAGAAATTTGAAGAGGACTACAGAGTCTGCCTTGATGAATATAAGCAGATAATCAATGATTTCATGGAATATAATTCCGTGATTTCCATGGATGAGTTAATGCGTATATATACCGAACTGACATCACCCGTCAGAGAAAGCGCCAAAATACTTGATTATCTTTATAACATGCTTCCTACAGAAGATAATATGACATATGCTCATTGTTTTAATTCGGCTCTGATAGCCGGTGTTTTCGGACAATGGCTTTGTCTTAAGCCCGAAGAGCTGACGCTTCTTATCCAATGTGGATTTCTTTATGATATCGGTAAATTAAAGCTTCCCTATGAACTGATATGGAAACCCGAAAAGCTTACTCCTGTTGAGTTTGCCCAGATCAAAACTCATACTATTTTGGGATTTCAAATGCTCAAGGACCAGCCTATCGATGAGAATATCTTAAAGACTACACTCTCTCATCATGAAAAATATGACGGAACCGGATATCCGAGCAAATTACATGATGAACAGATAAACAGGTATGCCAGAATAATCTCAATAGTGGATTCATATGAAGCAATGACTTCTCCGAGATCCTACAGACAGTCAAAGCATCCATTCCAGATAATAGAGATATTCGAGAACGATTCATTCAAATATGACATGAATATCCTGCGTCCAATTCTTTACAGACTGGGCAATCATCTTATCGGGTTGCAGGTTCTGCTTAATAACGATGTCAGGGCTGAAGTAGTACTTATCAATCAGGCCAGAATGTGCAGACCGCTCTTAAAGGATGACAGTGATACATTTATCGATCTGATCTCGCGCAAGGATCTTCAGATACTTGCCATATATTAAAAGAGACCATAAGGTCTCTTTTATTGTTCTTCCATTTCTACTCCATAATACGCATCAAACAGTCTCTTGGCTATCGGAACTGCATATTCGCCTCCGGCACCTGCCCCCTCGACGATGATCGTAATGCATATATCTGGAGATTGTTTTTCTTTGCCGTCTATCATACCGGCATAACCTGTAAACCAGGCGTGTGATTCGCCCTTAACAGAACCGTATTCAGCCGAACCGGTCTTGCCTGCAGCATAATACTTATCCGTTTTTAGCCTTCTTCCGGTACCGTCGGAAACTACAGATTCCATCATATTTCTTAATATAGCAGCATCGTCTTCACCCATGATATTGCCGTATTTTTCACTTTTATATGTCTTTATGTTCTTCCCTTCGCAATTTGCTATCCTCTCCACAACATATGGTTTCATCAGAAGACCGTTATTGGCGATGGCACACGTGATCATATTAAGATGCATGACCGATATGCTGACAGGACCCTGTCCTATAGCTATCTGCATCATATCAGAATCGGATGTATCATCACTGACATCCAATCTGGAAACGGAACAGTCGAAATCATCTGTCGGAAGTTCCGTATTAAAGAGCATTTCTTCAAGCGTTTCACCGAATTTGTCCTTATTTATGGTCATTCCAATGTTTGCAAAGGAAGAATTACATGATTTTGCAAATGACGATTTGAAATCCAGGCTTCCATGTACTGAGCCGTGATAACATTGGATCTTATCTTCACCTTTGGAAAATGATCCTGTACAGTTGTAGCGGTATTGATCGTAATTTTCTGGATTTTCTTTAATATATTCTATGGATGTAAGGATCTTAAAGGTAGATCCGGCAGGATACAGTCCCTGGGTGGCTCTGTTTACCAGAACACCTGATTCGGTGTCTTCAAGATATGAGTCCCAGTTATCTGCTATCGTAGCGGGGTCAAAATCAGGTTTTGAAACCATGGCAAGCACTTTTCCCGTGGCCGGTTCAGTAACGATAATAGCTCCCCTGTAAACGCCAAGAGAATCAGATGCGACTTTCTGAAGGTCCACATTCAAAGTCGTATATACATCATCTGCCGGATACTTTTCCTTTTTCTGGTCTTTGGCAGCCTTAACAGTTACGGGAGCGTTCGTATTTATCAAATAATAATTATATCTGTCTTCAATCCCCATTCTTCCGTTAACGGAATATCCCACTACATGAGCGAAAAGTTTACCGAATTTATAATCCCTCACTTCTGCCCCGCTCTCATCAATATAGGATGATACCAGAACCTGTCCGTCGTCTGCATATATAGATCCGCGGATATTCTTTTTTGCAAGAACCTTTGCGCGGGTATTATAACTGTTTGAAATTAGCTCGATCTTATGAGTGATCGAGTAATTCACGATATATACAGACATTGCACCGAATAACAGGACGAAAAAACATGTTACTATAAAAATCTGCAGATTAAATTTTCTTTTGTGTTTCTTTTTTTCTTCTGATCTCTTTTTCATGTTCATCTTCGTTATAGTAAATTGTGCTGTATTCCATCAGATCAAGATCATCAGTGATTGTAATATCATCTTCGACTGGATCCGAAATGTAATCCTGTGAAGTATTCTCATCATATTCAGAATAGACGTACTCGTTATCAGTGATATTATTTTCGATAGGAACATCATCTTCAAATGCATAAACATCATCATTATCATCATATACATTTTTAATGCGGTTCTGTTCTTTAAGCTTCTTTCGTCTTTCCTTTTCCTTGCGCAGTCTTTCTTTCTTTTTACGCATTCTTTCTTCATGACGTTTTCTGGCTTTTAACGCTTCATCCTCACGTATCATATACAGACCTTCTATGATCGCGAACATAACCAGGGTGGTCAGTATCGATGAACCGCCGTAACTTACCATTGGAAGTGTTACTCCCGTCAAAGGGATAAACTTTGTTCCGCCTCCTACAGTCAGAAAGACCTGGAAAATGTAGCATACGCCGAGTCCAAAAGCAATAAGCTGATAAAAACTGTCACCAAGTTTTGAAGAAATTGACATTATCATAATAAATGTGCTGATGCATACAAGCAGCAGACATATTCCGAAAATGATACCCATTTCTTCGGTTATCGCCGAAAAAATAAAATCATCCTCAACAAAGGGAATCGTATTAGGGGTTCCCTGATACAGACCAAGTCCCCATAATCCGGCGGAACTAATAGCAAACAGGGACTGTGTTATCTGATATCCCGTAGAATCGATAACTGACCAGGGATCGATAAAAGCCTGTACCCTTACCTGAATATGTGTAAAAAAATGATATGCAAAAACAGCGGCTCCGCATCCTGCTGATATTCCAAGAGCCAGGTATATAACGTTTTTAGTGGCAACATATACCATAAGCAGATAGATTATAAAGAAGATCAAAGCCGATCCGAGGTCCTTGTTAAGAACCTGTATGCCCACATGCGCGGCAGCAATGATGGCTGAGAACAGCACTTCACTTAATGTATGACTTTTATACAAAGCGCTGGCTACAAAGAAAACAAAGATCAGTTTGACAAATTCCGCAGGCTGAAAAGAAAGTCCTCCTATCGAATATGATATTTTACTTCCGTATGTGGTAGTACCAAGAATATATACCAGGCCCAAAAGAAATATACCTGCAATTGCATAGATCCATTTTAGATTTTTAAGCAGCTTCATATTCCTTATAAAAAACGGAATGATTAGTGCAACTACCAAAGACGTGGAGCCTATCATAAACTGTTTAACCGCTTTGGAATAATCAAGCCTTGTAAGGAAGACAAAAGATATACTCATCAGCATACACATGTTGTTAACGATGAGCCTGTTCGTTTTTGGATAAAGCCATTTATACAGCACAACGGCCATATATAGGATGATCTGTTGTATTGCATAGAAAAGCAGATAGCTGACTTTACCGGTTTCAAAACAAATGACCATGAATGAACAAAAATGAAAGGCAAACATAAATATATTCTGCCGGATATAGACACCTTTACGCTTTTCTTCGTCTTTATGAAGAAAAACACAAAAGCATTCGATCGTATATAATATCATCAGTATGTTGATGACATATTTGGAAAACTCATTTATATAAGTTTCCAGGTTCATTTTTCACTCTACTCCGCGTTTATAATGTCCGGTTGTATAATCGCTGCAAGGAAGTTTCTTTGCCGGATCATAAAAGCCAAAATAATCTATGATACTTGCAGACTGCTCTGCAGTTTCATCAGTCAGATCTATCCTGACATCTCCTTTAAAATACAGTTCATCAAAATAACCGTGTAAGGACAGAGGAACTGAATTATATATAACATTAAGACAGGAACAGCAGTCATTAAATACAGGGAAGTCAACGCCCATTCTGTCCTTAATGTATGTAAATCCGCTTGTTTTTCTGCACCTGGCTGAAGTTTTTAAAATACAGTTAGCAGATATCATCATTGGAATACGTCCATAAACAACATATGAAGATATTACATTATCAATACCATGTTTGCAAACTGCATCCATTAGTTTATCGAGTTCTTTTCTGTTAAGTTCAAATGAATTATAAAAACCTGATATTGTATGTGATGAATTATGTATATAAAGATTTAGCGCTTCATGGTTTAAAATGTACATATTAGAATCAAGGACCAGCTTCCGGTCCTTATCAGAGTGCTCAGATCCATTAATATATCCGAAAAATTCATGATCACAGCACAGATAACCGTCAAACTGATATTGCAAAAGCACGCGATCAATGTTATCAATATCACGGTTTCTAAATACATACGGTGAACAAAGATACATTTCAATCCCGTCCGGAATACGGACATTTTTATCCGACTCGGCAAATATCCTGTACGGTATATATATCCTTGATACAATTTCGGATTTTTGTAAAACCGCTTCTATCTGTTCTTTGGTAGTTACTTTGACATGGAGTTTATATTGCATCTTATAATCTCTTTATATAGTCTGTCTAAAAGTTCTCTTCTTAAGCTGTTTAATGCGGCCACATTAAAAAACAGTCCGTCATCAAGGTCTATGCTCGCTCTGTTTATGACAAAAAATGTGTCCCCGGTCTTATTAAGCTGTTTATTTATACTTTGTTCAGTAAGTGGAGAATTTATGGCTTTATCAGGACATGGGCCCTGTATCGAAACCTTGATATCATCGTATTTTGCACTTAGTTCTGTATATTGATCCTGTTTGATCCTGCACTCAACATCTATTCCCAACACAGGTTTTTTATCTATATATCTTTTCCTTACGGAATTGAGGATATCATCATCGGACCCATTATAAGAAGGGCTGTCAATGCACAGCATATCCTTTGTATTATGTCTGTGATAATAGCCTTCGGAAATCCGGGTCCTAAGATAAAGATTCTTAATAAATTCAATATCCTCATCCTCACACCCTTTATATTCTCCTGCATATATCTTATCAATATATTTCCTGTATACGGCAGTTACTCCGGCAGCATATTCGGGCTTTTTCATCCGCCCTTCTATTTTAAATGAATCTATAGGTCCTCCAACGAGCTCATCGAGTATTTCCAACGTACACAAATCCGCCATACTCAATATGTATTTTTCATCATAAATGTCTGAAGAATAAGGAAGTCTGCACGGCTGGGCACATCTTCCCCGGTTGCCGGACCTGCCCCCAAGTAAAGAGCTGAACAGGCACTTTCCGGAATATGAATAGCACATTGCACCATGTATAAAGCATTCGATCTCAAGACCTGTTCTTTCTTTAAGCATGGATATCTCATTAATATCAAGCTCACGGGCAGGTACTATCCTCGTAACATTATATTTTTTGAAAAAATCAGCCGAAAACCCGCATGTTGAGGAAAGCTGAGTACTAAGATGTATCGGAAGATCGGGATAATGTTTGTTGATAACCGATATAGCACCGGGATCCTGGACTATTACCCCATCAAGATGATGCAGATACGGCTCATATAATACATCGGGAATATCTTCTATCTCATTTTGTTTGATCAGTGTATTTACAGTCAGATAGACCCTTATATTAAATAAATGTGCTATATCAATAGCATCGGTCAATGATTCATTATCAAAGTTTTCCGCATATGCTCTGGCTCCGAATGATCTGCCTGAGAGATAAACAGCGTCTGCGCCTGCGTTGATCGCTCCATAAAATGCTTCAGGGCCGCCTACAGGTGATAATAATTCTGGTTTTTTCATTTCAGCATTCCGATAATAATTGGATTTGAAAAAAGGTGCTTTAAAAGCACCTTAATTTTCAAGTTCGGTTTCAAGTTTTACGATCTTTTTGGAAGCTTCATTCAGATCATGCTGTAGATTTTTAACGTTCTTTTCTGTATTTTCAAGTTTGATCTGTGAAGCGATCAGTTCATGTTTGATATTATATAGCTCTTTTTCTTTATTTTCTATATCTTCCTGTAATGATTCTATCTGCTTCCGGGCTTTAAAATAATCATCCGCAACATTAAGCTGCAAAAGAATATTCTGCATTTCCGATGAAGTTCGCTTGAATGAATCTACCTTGTTATATTCAGCTATCTTATTGTTTAGATATGAAGCTACTTTCTGAAGATATTCCTCGGATTCAAAGCCGGATAAAGTTAACACTCTTCCGCCGATTATAACTTCGGTATCCGTTTTATTAGACATACTATTCCCTCAAATAAACACTACAGTTCATTATAAAAGTCTTACTGGGGAAATTCAAGACCAAAATGGGCGTATGCCAATGCGGTAGCGACTCTTCCTCGCGGAGTTCTGTTAATGAAACCCATTTTTAACAGGTAGGGCTCATTAACATCCTCAACAGTTGTAGGGTCCTCTCCTATTACAGCGGCTATTGTATCAAGCCCGACGGGACCTCCGTCGAATTTTTCGATCATGGACATGATCATGGCCTGATCGATATGATCAAGTCCTATACGGTCAACTCCCATCATATCAAGAGCACTTATAGTCAATGATTCATCTATCGAACCGTTCCCTCTGACCTGTGCATAGTCTCTGACTCTTTTAAGGATCCTGTTGGCAATCCTGGGTGTCCCTCTCGAGCGCCTGGCCATTTCGGCAGCACCATCGACATCTACAGGAACATTTAAAACCCTGGCTGAATGCAGGATTATTGTAGTCAATTCCTCGACGGTATAGTATTCGAGTCGGTGGATTATACCGAATCTGTCACGAAGGGGAGCAGTTAACAGACCTGCCCTGGTTGTGGCTCCTACCAGAGTGAATTTAGGCAGATGCAATCTCATCGATCGGGAAGATGCACCCTCCCCCATAATGATATCAATGCAGAAATCTTCCATGGCCGGATAAAGTACTTCCTCAACCTGTCTGTTTAAGCGATGTATTTCATCTATAAACAGAATATCCCCCTCAGACAGAGAATTTAATATAGCGGCAAGCTCTCCCGGTTTTTCAATAGCAGGTCCGGATGTTACTTTCATTTTAACGCCCATCTCATTGGCTATTATCGATGAAAGCGTGGTCTTACCCAGACCTGGAGGGCCGTAAAAAAGTACATGATCCAAAGGCTCCGAACGTTTTTTTGCGGCATCTATACTGATAGAGAGTCCCTCTTTAATATTATCCTGACCTATATAATCAGCCAGCCTTTCAGGCCTTAATGAGCCTTCAAGTTTTATATCTTCATCTAGTAATTTGGTTTCTATTATCTTATTCATATATCAGATCAGGTATTTAAGAGCCTCCTTAAGCACTTTTTCAACATCATCACATCCGGCCAGGCCGGTGTCGGATACGGCCTTTGAAGCATCCCTGCGGCTGTATCCAAGCGCAGATAGAGCATCAACTGCCTCAGCCATGACAGGATCGATGCCTTTTATCGATGCGTTTAATGAACCATTAGGATCTACCTCCCTGCTTATCAAAGCCGCATCCCAGTCAAGCTTGTCCTTAAGGTCGAGTATTATTCGCTCTGCGGTCTTTTTACCAATACCAGGTGTAGAGGAAAGCAGCTTGTGATCACCGGATAGTATTGCATATTTTAATTCTGATGAGGTCATCCCCGACAATACAGCCAATGCACCCTTGGGACCAATTCCGTTAACTGTTATCAACTTCTTGAATAGATACAGATCCTCTCTGTCAAGGAAACCGAACAGAATAAAAGCATCCTCACGTACAGATGTATATGTATACAATTTAACATTAGAGCCTATATCCGGCAGTTCTTCAAATACTTTGCCTGATACAAAAACATTATAACCTATACCGTTAACATCTATCACTATTCTGTCATCATAGATCTCATCCAATATCCCGTTTATATGTGCGATCAAATCCTGTCTCCTTTACTGATTATTTTTTTAATATACGGAAAAGCAAGCTGTGCAATAAAACCAGTGATCAGGCCCGTCGTCAACCCGGATATGATTAGAACGGATAAATACAGAGCCCAAAATCCGGGGATAAATGTTTTCATTATATAAACAGCTGCAATAAACTGTCCCAGATTATGAAAGACTCCACCCGCGGCTGATATCACGGGAATATGAAAGTCTCCGCACCGGTATAAGACAAACATTATTGCAAAACTTAAAACAGCACCGCATAAACTGTAGATCATTGCCGCCATACTGCCAAACAGCAAGCTTGATAAGACTGCCTTTGAAATACACAAAGCAAAAGCAAATATGGGTCCGAATACATAAAGTGCAATAAGAACGATGAAATTCGACAATCCAAGTTTGATCCCAGGAAACAACATATCAAAACTGACGAGGCTCTCAAGATATGACAGGATCAATGCAAATGAAAGCATTATGCCGGTATAGGCAGATTTAGTATTAATAGGCAATTGCATCTAAATCACCTCCGGCCTGATCTGAATCTATTCTGATAAACAATCCGTGAGGTATACATGCAATAAATGAAGTATTGTTATGTATATATCCGGTATTGATACATGTTCTGCCGGCACAGTCAGAATCCGTAACAGCTATTGCGTTGTCTTTAACTGTTATTACATTAAATCCACCGGGAGAATCGATTCGAAAAGATATATCTTCGTTAAGATCAACGCTCCTTATAAACTCGCCATTAAGATATATATTTGCAGTCCGGCTATCTTCTTCGGAATGAAACCCATTTTTAAAAAAATGACAGCTAAGACATATTAATGCAACACACAGAAAGAATGTTAATAATATAATGTCTTTTCCGTATTTTTTCATAAAAACAATATAGCATAATCGAACATATGTTTCAAGATGGATAAAAAACCGACGCTATGTTAAACTGTTCTCTATGAAATTAGTATTTATCAGACATGCAGAACCGGATTATATCAATGATTCTCTGACAGAAAAGGGTGACCGTGAAGCCAGGGCTTTGTCTAAAAGAATAGCCCTCTGGAATGTTACTAAAGCATATGTGTCACCACAGGGAAGAGCCATACAGACTGCCTCATACTCTCTGAAAGCACTTGGGATCGAAGCAGAAACTCTCCCTTTTCTGCATGAGTTTTCATACAGGGTTACAGATCCTGTCACAGGAAGAAAAGGTGTTCCCTGGGATTTTGTAGCAAGTGACTGGACTGAATATGATTGTATGTTTAATCAGGGTGATGCATTTATTCAATATCCTTGTATCGCTTCTAATTCCGAAATACCTGTCAGATATTCCGAAGTTATAAACGGTTTAGACAATATTCTGAAAGAGTTTGGTTACATCAGAGAAAAAAAATATTACAGAAATATAAATGCAAAAGAAAGATTCTTAAGATCAACTGTCAGCGACGATAATAAAGTAAGAAACAATTCTCCTTATGATGATCCTCAAAAAGAGCCTGTTATACTCTTCTTCTGCCATCTGGGAGTTACTTTGCTTATGATGTCACATCTGCTTAATATTCCGTTTGAAACACTGACACACGGCATTTTTCTTCCCAGCAGTTCTATAACGGTATTATCTACCGAAGAAAGATGGAGCAATGAAGCATACTTCAGAGCTCAGGTCATCGGGGACTGCAGTCATCTGTATGCAGCAGGTGAGGCAATATCTCCTGCCGGATCCTTTGCCGAGCCGTTTCAGGGATGATTCAATAGAATTCATAAACATCGGCATATTCTGTTTCATATAGTTTTTTAAAGGAAGTGACTTTAGGGTCACTTCTTTTTATCATATCAATATACAGATCAGGATCATCTAACTGATCAAGTTTGGAAATAAACACAATAAGTTCATCGGATCCTTTGATCACCGGATCATCAACAGGATCAGGATTATTAACATCAGCAAAATATACCCTGTCAAACTGCCACAGCTGGTCCGAATCACTCCAGATAAAATACTTATTGTTTTCAGTATTATAAAGATATATACACGTTTTATCGCTGTTAGCTTTTGATATATCAACTCTTTGCTGATTTTCAGGGTAAAGATAATATACCCTGCCGTTTTTGACGGAAATAATATCGGTAATTATAAACAGTCCACCCAGAACTAGTGAGATTAATATGATAATCTTAGCTCTTTTCCGAAACAGATATGATAACAAACTGTATATAGCAATAGCTGTGATCGACAGTATCAACGGATAAACAGGAAGCTGATATCTCATCATGGCTTCATCGCCGATAAGCGAGCCCTTGGATGAGATTATAAAGTAACCAAAAGTCGGAATGATCAAAAATCTGATAATAAGACCGGTATCTTTGTAGGATTCATATTTATGATAAGTCCCGGGATTTTTCTTTTCAGATGATCTTATAAACAAAGCTGTAACAAACAGCAGACATATTATAAGCAAAATGAAATATCCCAAATCGTTAAAAACAAAGCGATCGATAAGGCCGCCAAAAAAACGAAATCTCATTCCGATATCCGAAAGATCCGTCATATATCCTTTAACTTCAACACCTCTGTAACCTGAGTTAACCTGTCCAAGGCAGGAAGGATATGACAACACCCCTGCAATACCGGCGAATAACACAAACAGAGAGTATTTGGCAATATATTTAAATTCTGTTTTGATTTTACTTAAATGAGGAATCAAAAATGCTGCTTCGAGGAAAAACAGAAATACAAGATAAAAATAATGCGTCAAAAAGCCAAGATAAGTGATAATGGAACTTAGTATCATATAAAGGGTCGGT
This sequence comes from Lachnospiraceae bacterium, assembly GCA_024681595.1. Taxonomy (GTDB): domain Bacteria; phylum Bacillota; class Clostridia; order Lachnospirales; family Lachnospiraceae; genus JAILLW01. The sequence goes on along the minus strand of JAILAN010000145.1, from coordinate 9,626 downwards.
ATGTTTTTAAGCTCCTTACGATCTGCCATCAGGATATGAATGTATATCTGAATGACAATGAACATAGTCATCAGGCAATACATCCTTATAAACATTACGTTGGAGATAAAACCCGGATTCAGGATCATCATCAGACAAAAGACGGTGCTGACTATATCATTTTTGATGAATCTGTTGATTATCAGATACAGAAAAACGGTAATGACAAGAGAAAAGAAAATATTAAGTCCTATGCCCTGCCACATACTGTAAATTCCACAGGTCAAAGAACATACAGTGTGCAGAAAAAGGTAATAAACGGGAGGATGTACATCATATGACTGAAGCCTTATAACATTTGCATAATTGAACCTTTCACCGGGAAGAACATAAAAATCCTTCTTTATATTCTCGGAACTAACCCAGGAGCGATCATAAGCTTCTCTTCCGTATGAATTGTTTGTATTAAAATAAGAAAAGAATTCATCAAAATGCATTCCTTTCTTATGAAATCCGATCGTTATGAGTACTGCCGTCTCTATAAAAAGCAGCAAGATCAAAAAAATAAGCTTTTTATGTTTATTCATCAGTAATACTCTGTCTTATACCCCTTTTTAAGTTCATTAACGTAAATATATGCTTCGTCCTCGGATGTTTCACTTATCAGATGATCATAATACGCAGCGGCATAAAATCCACGGATCATGTATTCCCTGATCAGCCTGACATTACAATCAGGGCCGTAAAACTGTCTGAAATACTTATCAGGACTGGTATCGGATGCCCTGCACGATTCTTCGACCATTGAAAAATACTCATTAAATGAAGTGTCCGCATCATATACAAACCCGTTTAGCTGCGCATCATCATAAAGAGCATAAGTTTCTTTGATCTGTTCAAGAGTCTCTTCCTGAAGCATCTGTCCGAATGTTTTGCCGTTTTCATATTCCTGATCTTCTAGATCGGCACTGGCATCAACGCCCATATATGAAAAGAAATTCGAAAACGAATGGATATAAAACTGTTTATATGAATTATAAAAATATTCGTATTCCGGTTTCGTTATGGCATGATCATTACAATACAGGTAAGGCCTGTGAGCTTTCTGGTATTCTCTAATTCCCCAAAAAGATAACAAACCGGTTAAGATCAATAATACCGAAATGAAAATAACTATTAATATCTTATTTTTCATTAATATAATTTACAAGACCACCGGCATCTATTATCTTTTGCATAAATTCAGGAAATGACTGTCCCTGATAGGTTGTACCCTTTGTTATATCTTTGATGATTCCCGTATTAAAATCAATCTCGACATCATCCCCCTGCTCGATTTCTTTGGAAGCTTCGGGGCATTCGATTATAGGCATACCGATATTTATGGAATTACGGTAAAAGATTCTTGCAAATGTCTCAGCAATAACACAGGATACACCTGATGCCTTAATTGAGATCGGAGCATGTTCTCTGGATGAACCGCAACCGAAGTTTTTGCCCGCAACGATGATATCTCCTTTTTTGACTTTTGAAACGAATTCTTTATCGATATCTTCCATGCAGTGAGTTGATAACTCATTTGGATCCGATGAATTAAGATATCTGGCAGGTATGATGACATCTGTATCAACATTGTCACCGTATTTAAATACTGTTCCTCTGGCGTTTTCCATGTTACCTCCTATATCTTACGAGGGTCAAAAATATACCCTGTTATTGCAGATGCAGCAGCAACTGCAGGTGATGACAGATAAACCTCTGAATCTACATGTCCCATTCTGCCGACAAAATTCCTGTTAGTCGTTGATACACATCTTTCTCCGGCAGCAAGAACACCCATGTAACCGCCCAGACAAGGCCCGCATGTAGGTGTTGATACAACGCAGCCTGCATTTATGAATATCTCTGAGAGCCCTTCTTTAATACATTGCAGATAGATACTCTGTGTGGCAGGAATAATGATACATCTGACACCTTCAGCAACTTTTCTGTCCTTTAAGATTTCTGCGGCGATCCGCATATCATCGATACGTCCGTTAGTGCAGGATCCGATAACCACCTGGTCTATTTTAACTTCTCCTGTTTCGCCGATAGTTTTAGTGTTTTCCGGTAAATGAGGAAATGCTACAGTGGGTTCCAGCTTTCCGAGATCAATAGTGTATTCCTCATCATAAACAGCATCGGGATCAGCTTCAAATATCTTATACTTTCTGGTTGAATGTTCTTTCATGTATTCAACAGTCAGATCATCAACTGGGAAAATGCCGTTTTTTCCTCCTGCTTCGATAGCCATGTTGGCTATGGTGAATCGATCATCCATTGACAGATTCTTTATTCCGTCGCCTGTAAATTCCATTGATCTGTACAATGCTCCGTCTACACCGATCATTCCGATTATATGAAGGATAACATCTTTGCCTGATACATATTTTGAAGGCTTACCTGTAATATTGAACCTGATCGCAGAAGGAACTTTAAACCAGGCTTTACCAGTGGCCATTCCGGCGGCCATGTCGGTGGAACCGACACCTGTCGAAAATGCACCGAGAGCACCGTATGTACATGTATGCGAGTCAGCTCCTATGATCACATCTCCGGCTACAGTCAGTCCCTGTTCAGGTAATAGTGCATGTTCTATGCCCATTTTCCCTACTTCAAAGTAATTGGTTATCTTGTTTTTTATTGCAAATTCACGCACACATTTGCAATGTTCTGCAGATTTAATATCTTTATTTGGAACAAAATGATCAGGAACAAGGGCTATCTTATCCTTATCGAAAACCCCGTTTACCTTCATTTTATCCATTTCCTTAATAGCTACAGGACTGGTGATATCATTTCCCAAAACAAGGTCAAGATCGGCCTCTATGAGCTGTCCGGCTTCAACATGATCAAGTGATGCATGATCAGCGAGGATCTTTTGAGTCATGGTCATTCCCATAATGTTTCCTCCTTATTACGGTGTAAAAGAAAGAATTCCGCAAGCGGAATTCTTTCTGTAAATAACTGTCAGAACGATCATTTAGTTGTTGATCAGCTTATCATCCTCATTATTCCATGAGTAAAGCTTACGAACTTCTTCACCTATCTTCTCAGCAGGATGCTCAGAAGCAAGCTTTCTCATAGCCTTGAAGTGAACCTGACGTCCTGCAGGAGACATGTCAAGCAGGAACTCCTTTGCAAAGCTTCCGTCCTGGATATCTGCAAGGATCTTTTTCATAGTCTTTTTGGTTTCTTCAGTAATTATCTTGGGACCTGTTATATAATCACCATACTCGGCGGTATTAGAGATAGAATATCTCATTCCTGCAAATCCCGACTGATAAATAAGATCAACTATAAGCTTCATTTCATGGATACATTCAAAGTATGCGTTTCTGGGATCATAACCTGCTTCAACCAATGTTTCAAAACCGGCCTGCATAAGAGCACAAACACCGCCGCATAATACTGCCTGTTCGCCAAAAAGGTCTGTCTCTGTTTCAGTTCTGAAGGTTGTTTCCAAAACTCCTGCTCTGGCTCCGCCTATAGCAAGAGCATATGCCAAAGCCTTTTCAAGAGCTTTTCCTGTTGCATCCTGATGAACAGCCACAAGACAGGGAACTCCTTTGCCAGCCTGATATTCGCTTCTTACGGTATGACCGGGTCCCTTGGGAGCGATCATAGTAACATCAACGAATTTGGGAGGTGTGATACAACCGAAATGAATGTTAAATCCATGAGCGAACATGAGCATATTGCCTTCTTCAAGGTTAGGCTCGATGTCTTTTTTATACATATCAGCCTGAAGTTCATCGTTAATGAGGATCATAATGATATCTGCTTTTTTAGCAGCTTCGGCAGCTGTATATACTTCAAAGCCCTGAGCTTCTGCTTTTGCCCAGCTCTTGGAACCTTCATACAGTCCGATTATAACGTTGCAGCCGGACTCCTTGGCATTAAGGGCATGTGCATGACCCTGGCTGCCATATCCGATAACAGCGATAGTTTTCCCTTCCAGTAGTGATAAGTTACAGTCTTCCTGATAATAGATCTTGTTTGCCATTTTTAATGACTCCTTTCAAATTAAATCATTTACTTTAAATATAAAACGCCATCAGTGCCTCTGCACAATCCGGCTATACCTGTACGTGCCAGTTCGAGTATCTCATAATCTCTGAGTATATCCAGGAACGAATCTATCTTGGCTGAATTACCCGTCAGTTCAATGATAAGGCTGTCATAGCCTACATCTATGATCTTGGCTTTGTAAAAATCAACTATCGATTTTACGGAATCCCTCAAAGAAGCATCAGCCTTTACCTTAACCAGCGCCAGCTCTCTGTATACCGAATTTTCAGGTTCAAGTTCTCTGATATCGCGTACATCTACAAGTTTAGCAACCTGTTTTTCGATCTGAACGAGAACTTCATCCTCACCTGAAGCAACTATCGTTATCCTGGTAAATCTCTCGTCGGCTGTTACGCCGGCGGTAATGGATTCGATATTATAGCCTCTTCTCGAAAACAAACCGGATATCCTGCTGAGGACTCCGGATGTATTATCAACTATTATCTGAAATACTTTTTTGTTCATATATACTCCGTCAATAACTTAAAACACAGATCACGAAAAATTTTAGCATGTCAGCGTGTTAAATTCAAGATTAATGCATTATTATTCGGTTTCAGTACACTTTTGAAGCGCCAGGCATCCGGTACGTGCTATCTCCACTATGGATACGCTCTTAAACATATCAAGCAGTATCTGAATGCGTTCCGGTGTATCACACATCTGTATAAGCATAAGATTAGTGGACATGTCAACAATCTTTGCGCCCATGATCTCACAGTTTTCCATGATATCTCTTCTGTTAGTTTTGTTATATTTCACTTTTAAAAAGAGAAGCTCCCGGCATATGCTCTCATCTTCAAAAAAAGTTTTGACTTTGATGACATCAAGTTTCTTGTTTAGCTGCTTTTCAACCTGCTCAATAGTACGGCTGTCACCGGATGATACGATAGTCATTCGAGAAACTGATCTGTCATCAGTTTCACCGACAGCAAGGGAATCAATATTAAAATTTCTTCTCGAAAACAATCCGGCTACTTTACAAAGAACGCCCGATCTGTTTTCAACAAGTACCGAATAGATTTTTTTCATATGCACTCCGAATAAATAAATATATAAAAGCCAGATTCCGATAATCAGTGAACAAGATCCATAGGATCTATGTCACATTCGAGGATCACCGATTCATCGTTTTCCAAAAACTCGTCTATGATACTGTCAGCTTTTTTCATATTAGAAAGCTTCATAAAACGAATTCCGTATGCACCGGCCATTTTAGAAAGATCAGGAAGATCTCCGAGATCGACGACCGAATAATTATCGTTATACTTAAAATGCTGATACTGCCTGACCATTCCCAGATACCTGTTCTTTAATACAATGATCTTAACAGGTATATCATACTGACGTATGGTAGCCAGTTCCATCATCGACATCTGAAAAGAGCCGTCACCGCATACAGCAACCACCTGTTTTTTGGGATAAGCAAGTTTGGCTCCCATTGCAGCGGGAATAGAATAACCCATTGTACCCATTCCGCCGGATGTCAGGAATCTGCCGTTTTTAACTATATGATAAGCACAGGACCATATCTGATTTTGTCCGACATCGGCAACATATACCGCATTATCCTTCATTTTTTCAGATAACAGAGTGATAAATCCGGCAGGATCAACATATGAAGGATCAGGTTCTCTTTGCGGTTCCATAGACTGTCTGTAAACTCTTAATGAATTTATCCACGAATCATAGTTTCCGTTTATATCTATTGATATCAGATCATCAAATATATGTCTGGCATCACCGACAAGAGGGATAGAAGGTTTTGCATTTTTGCCGATTTCGGCCGGATCAACATCGATATGTATCAGAACAGTGTTTTCCATAATAAGATCGGGCTGAGATATCGCTCTGTCTGCAACCCGGGCTCCAACCATAATGATAAGATCCGCTTCATTCATTGCACGATTGGCATATGGTTTGCCGTTATTCCCAACCATTCCGAAATACATCGGATCTTTTGTAGGCATTACTCCGATTCCCATCATCGTAGAAACAACGGGAATTTTATTCTTGTCTGCAAATTTACGTAAAGAATCCTGTGCACATGAAAGGATCACACCTCCACCGGCACATATAACAGGTCTTTTGGCTTTTGCAAGCTTCTCGGCAACCTTTCTTATCTGTACCATGTTACCCTTTACGGTAGGTTTGTAAGTCCTCATCTTAACAGACTCCGGATAAGCAAACTTTTTAAGTTCAGCATTCTGAACATCGATCGGAACATCAATGAGAACCGGACCTTTACGACCCGTACAGGCAATATGAAACGCTTCTTTAACAATACGGGGTATATCATTTACATCCCGAACAAGATAACTGTATTTAACAAATGATTCAACAGCACCGGTAATATCAGCTTCCTGGAACACATCCGAACCCAGAAGTTCTGAGCTGACCTGGCCGGTAATCACCACAAGGGGGATACTGTCAGCAAAAGCAGTGGCTATTCCGGTTATCACATTGGTCGCTCCGGGGCCGGATGTGACCGCACAGACTCCTACCGAATCGGAAACTCTGGCATAACCAGATGCGGCATGTGCAGCATTCTGTTCAGTGCGTATCAGTATGGTTTTGATATCAGACGATAAAATACTGTTATAAAAAGGACATATTGCCACTCCGGGATATCCGAAAACATATTTAGTACCTTCAAGTTCAAGGCATTTAACTAAAGCATCTGCTCCGAGCATATAATTCTCCGTTCAATCAGTTAGTATTATCTAATAATCTTATCCGTTAATTAACGTTTTTGCAACCTCAACGGCATCCTGTGCATCTTTGGAATAAGCATCGGCTCCGATCTCTTTGGCATAGTCATCGGTTATAACTGCACCACCGACCATGATCTTGGATCTGCATCCGCATTCATGTGCATATTCAACCACACGGCGCATTTCTTCCATCGTTGTGGTCATAAGAGCACTTAATCCAATAATATCTGCGTCATTTTCTACGGCTGTTTTGACTATCAGTTCTTTGTCAACGTCTTTACCGAGGTCAATGACCTTAAAGCCATAGTTTTCAAGCATCAGAACAACAAGATTCTTGCCTATATCATGAATATCGCCCTTTACCGTAGCCATAACAACTACAGCACTTTGGGAATCACTGTCATTGGTCTTCATATATGGCTTCAGTACTTCTATTGATGATTTCATGGCCTCTGCTGATGAAATAAGCTGGGGCAGAAAATATTTTCCGCTGTTAAACAGCTCTCCCACCTTAGCTATTGCAGGAAGAAGGAAGTTATTTAGCAGATCATTTGCATCAGCTCCTTTTTTTATTTCTTCCTGAGTATGCTGGGCTATACTCCCGGTATTGCCTTTTAATACATCTTTAAAAAGAATGTTTTCAATATCGCCATCGTTATTCAAAGTGCTTCCGGAACCGGTTTCCGAATTGTTTTTCTGAATACTGAATGAACTTTCGTTCATCCTGTTTATATAGCTAATATCAGCATCTTTTTTGTTCATAAGCAGATCAGATGCATAAAAAGCATTCATAAGCAGGTCCTGGGACGGATTCATTATCGCCATTGTAAGTCCGTTAGCGATCAGCATAGTCAAAAATGCCGTATTAATAAAGCTTCGTTCAGGTAATCCAAAAGAAATGTTGGACAGTCCGCAGGTTGTAGCCAGATTATGATCATGAGAATATCGTATGGTTTCAATAACTTCCAGTGCTGAATTCTTGTTGGCGCCGACAGTTGAAACCAGTCCGTCAACTACAATATCTTCATCCCTGAATCCCAGTTCATAAGCCCTGTCTGTGATCTTTTTAAGGTTCGAAAGCTTTTCATCAAAGTTTTTAGGCAATCCTTCATCACTAAGCGGAAGTACTATTATCATTGCGCCGTACTTATTTGCTATATTGAGTTTTTTCTCCATGACGGCGCTTTCACAGGATACAGAATTGACTAGGGCTCTTCCGCAATAATGCCTGAGAGCAGCCTCAAGTACCTCAGGAGATGAAGTGTCAATACAAAGCGGAAGTGACGTTGTCAATCCGACTACATCAAGCACCTTGAGCATCATGGATTTTTCGTCGATCCCGCCCATGCCTACGTTAATATCCAGCAGTTTGGCTCCGCAGTTCTCCTGCTCTTCGGCAAAGCGCTGTACCATTTCCATGCTGTTGTTTCTAAGCTCTTCCTGAAGTTTTTTCTTGCCGGTCGGGTTGATCCTTTCTCCAACAACTATAAAAGGATCATCCAGTCCGAAAGCAAGCATCTGTCTTTCAGAAGACAATACTCTCCTGGTAAATGGCGATCTGAGCTTAAACTCTCTTTTATCCGCTATCTTCGATCTTAATGCGCTGATATATGAGGGTGCTGTTCCGCAGCAGCCACCGAGGATCGTAGCTCCGGAATCGATGAGTTTAAGACATTCATCGGCAAATTCATCCTCATACATTGTATAAACAGTTTCACCGTCAGAATTAAGAACCGGCATTCCGGCATTAGGTTTGGCGATTATGGGTATATTGCAGACAGAAGCCATCTTTTTAATGACTTCACTAAGTCTGTCAGGCCCGGAAGAACAGTTTGCACCTACAGCATCAGCGCCCAGAGATTCCAATACTATCGCACAGTTTTCGGGATTTGATCCATAAAGGGTTTTGCCATCCTGCTCAAATGATAAAGTACACATTACAGGAAGATCGCATACTTCCCCGGCTGCAATAAGGGCGGCTCTGGTCTCCTGAAGTGACATCATAGTCTCGACGATCAAAAGGTCAACGCCTGCTTTATAAAGGATCGATATCTGTTCCTTATAAATATCTATGAGACGTTCAAATTCCATGTTCCCCATGGGAATGAGCTGCTTACCTGTCATAGTCAGGTCTCCTGCAACCATAGCTTTACCGTCGACGGCTTTTTTTGACAGGTTGACAAGTTCTGTATTTATCCTGACAATATCTTCAGCGAGCCCGTATTCAGCTAGTTTTATCCTGTTTGAAGTAAATGTCGGTGCATAAACTATATTGCTTCCTGCTTTGACATACTCACTTTGAAGTTCAATAATGGCTTCAGGATTCTCAAGTATCCATTTTTCCGGACTGACTCCGGATTTCATTCCTTTTTTTACCAGATTGGAGCCAGTTGCTCCGTCTAGGAAAACGAAACCGCTTTCACATAGTTTTCTGAATTCTTTTTTAGTCATAATAATCTCCGATATGCCACTGCATATCTGCTCAACTTGATATTCAACCTCATTTATGATAACTTATTTTAGATAAATAATAAAGGAGTTCAAATTGAAAAAGTATCTTATATTTATATGTATTCTGGTTGTGTTTTTAACCGGATGCGGCAAAAAGGACGAGTCAGTAGAAATATACAAAAACAGCATGGAAGAGATCCTTGCCGAGATAGTTAAGATCGACGGTGAGATCAATTCTCTGGACCCGGAAAATGAAAACTCAATGGGGTCTTTGATGGTAAGTCTGGACAGGCTCGATGAAGAATTTAAGAAAATGGCTTCATTGGAATATCCCGAGGGATTTGAGCAGATTGCCAAGCTGGCAGCGGATGC
>JAILAN010000124.1 GCA_024681595.1 Lachnospiraceae bacterium | reverse complement strand
TCCTACGATCTTTTCCTTTGATTTATCAAGGTATCCGGGACCGTGAGAAGTGATTGTTGAAATAACCTTGGTATCCATGTCGAGAACGCCGCCGGCTTCTCTTTCCTTCTTCTGAAGGTCTAATACCATGTTCCAAAGATCCTTAGTGTCCTGTGTAGCATCTGCAAGGAAAGAGTCATCTCCGTCATAGGGATGATAGTTCTTCTGGATGAAGTCGCGAACGTTAACTTCGTTCTCCCACTTTCCGGCTACAAAATTGTTCCATTCTGGTCTCATTTAAGTAACCCTCCTATTGAAAAAATGTTTATCGTTGGCATGTGTCCATGCTATGTTTGCAAGACTTATTATATTGTAGAATTCAAAGTACGGTCAAGGTCAAAACGTGTACTTTTTAAGGAACATTCGGGCTGTTTGGACTCACCTACCATATGTTGTATCTGTGAAAAATTAAAAGTCTATTGTTAACTGAAATCATTTGTATTAAAATGATAACCGTAAACAAGGAATAAACAAGGAGGGTTTGTTATGGCATACGTAATTGGTGATGCTTGCATTCAGTGTGGTGCATGTGCAGGTCAGTGTCCTGTAGGCGCTATCTCTGAAGGAGACGGCAAATTCGAGATCGATCCCGATAAGTGCATTGACTGCGGTTCTTGCGCAGGTCAGTGTCCTGTTGGAGCTATCTCTGAAGGCTAAATTAAAATCTTAAACACAGAAAAGAACCGGTGTATCACCGGTTCTTTTTCTGTCTGTATCTTTAATATCTCATTGTTTGTTTTTCCACTCGGGGTTGGCGAACTTGGTAAGTTCGGGCAGCCAGATCAGTTCTACGGTTCCTATCGGGCCGTTTCTCTGTTTGGCGATTATGATCTCTGCGATCCCCTTTTTCTCAGTATCCTTGTGATAATAATCATCCCTGTAAATGAACATAACAACGTCGGCATCCTGCTCGATCGCTCCGGATTCACGAAGGTCCGACAGCATGGGTCTCTTGTCGGGTCTGCTCTCAACCGCTCTGGAGAGCTGTGACAGTGCCACCACGGGAACATTTAATTCTCTGGCAAGTGCCTTTAATGATCTGGATATCTCGGATATCTCCTGCTGCCTTGAATCGGATGATCTTCCGCCCGATGCGCTCATCAGCTGAAGGTAGTCTATCATTATAATGTCGAGACCGTGTTCCAGTTTATATTTACGGCATTTTGATCTTAATTCTGAAATACTGATGCTGGGAGTGTCATCGATTATCAGGTTTGATTTACCGATATTTCCGGCACTTTCGATAAGGGCCTTCCAGTCTGCATCCGTCAGGCTGCCCGTTCTAAGCCTTTGTGCATCTACGTGTGATTCCAGTGAGAACAGTCTGTTGACCAGCTGCTCCTTACTCATTTCCAGAGAGAAGATAGCGACGTGCTTTTTGTTGGCAAAAGCCATGTGTTGTGCCATGTTAAGGACGAGCGCAGTCTTACCCATTGAGGGTCGTGCTGCCACGAGTATAAGATCGGAATTCTGAAGACCAGCGGTTTTATAATCCAGATCATAAAACCCGGTTGCCAGACCTGTAACATTTCCCTTGGCTTTGTAAACAGTCTCTATATGATCCATCGCATTCATGACGATCCTGTTAATTGGAGTATAGTCATCAACGTTCCGGTTCTGAACTATCTGAAATACCTTTTTCTCAGTCTCATCGAGTATCTGCTCGAGCGGCTGATTACCGGCGTAGCACTCGTTGGATATCTCATCGTTTAGTTTTATGAGTTTTCTTGCTGTTGATCTGTCTGCAACGATATTCGCATAATGTCTGATATTCGCAGCAGTCGGCACAGTGTCCAGAATATCCTTCAGATACTCGAGGGAACTGACCTCAGGTGAAACTCCCTTTTCCACGAGCTTGGCCTGCAGCGTTACCGGATCGACCGGTTTGTTTTCATCGTTTAGCTCGACCATGGCATCAAAAATGATCCCGTACTGTCGGGAGTAAAAATCTTCACCGGTGATGATCTCCGAAGCGACCGTGATCGCTTCCCTGTCCATGATCATCGATCCGATAACAGACTGCTCAGCTGCGGGATCATGCGGCATTATTCTTTTAAGTACTGATTCTTCTGCTGCCATTTATATCTTTATTTCTGTTCTACCACTTTAACTCTGAGTGTTCCGGTGACCTGCGGATGCAGTTTTACGGGAACTTCAAATGTTCCGAAGGACTTGATCGCCTCAGGAAGCTGCAGTTTCTTTTTATCTATTTCCTTGCCGCACTGTTCCTTATAGGCTGTGGCTATTTCTTTGGTTGAAACGGATCCGAATGTCTTGCCGCCCTCTCCTGCTTTTATCGATACCGTAACCACATCGTTCTGCATTTGAGCGGCAAATTCTCTGGCATTTTCCAGTATTTCCTTTGCGACTTTTTCATCGTTAGCTTTTTTCAGCTTCAGGTCGTTAAGGTTCTTGCCTGTAGCTTCGACAGCCAGTTTCTTAGGCAGCAGGGCGTTTCTGGCATATCCGTCGGAAACCTCGACTATCTGCTCCTTTTTCCCCAGTGCTTTAACATCTTCAAGTAATATAACCTTCATATTTTTCTCCAAACATTGATCATATCTTGATCTCTTTATTTTCTATCATGCTGTCAAGAGTTTCCTTTAAGGCGCCTATGGCAGATTCGACAGACACTCCTTCAAGCTGTACTCCGGCTATGTTGAGATGACCTCCGCCGCCCATTCTCTCCATGATTATCTGAACGTTTATCTCATCTATGGAACGGGCCGAGATATATACCTGACTCTGGTATTCCGTCAGAACGAAGCTCGCCATAACACCCTTGATATTAAGAAGCTCGTTAGCAGCCTGTGCCCCAACTACGGTAGGTGATTCGATATCCTCTCCGGAACATGTTGATATTGCAAACGCATTCCTGTAGATCTCTGCCTGGGATACGGCATCGGCACGAGCCTTGTAATCGCTGGCATCCTCGCGGAACAGTTTTCTGACTCTGGTAACATCTGCTCCGGAACGTCTTAGGAATGCTGCTGCCTCGAATGTGCGGACACCTGTCTTTGTCAGGAAATTGTTGGTATCTATCATGATACCGGAATACATACAGTCTGCTTCTTCACCGCTTATCCGTACGCCGTCATCTATATACTGAATGATTTCTGATATCATCTCACATGCAGATGATGCATAGGCCTCCACGTACGAGAGAGTTGCGTTTTCTATGCTCTCGGTTCCCTGTCTGTGATGGTCCAGCACTACTATTGATTTGCACGCGCGCAACAGTTCCGGACATTCCGTTATGCTCGGCTTGTTGACATCGACTACAACGAGGACCGTATTGTTGCCGGCAAGATCTATTGCTTCCTGGTTCTTTATGATGCCCTCGGAATAATCCTCTTTTTCCATCAGGAGATCGACCATGGGTTTGATCGCGGGAGTGATATCGTTTAATACTATATATGCTCTCTTATCCAGAGCTTTGGCTATACGGAAAATACCTACAGATGCACCGAAACTGTCCACATCAGGATTTCTGTGTCCCATGACAAGGACCTGTTCCTTGCCGGAGATGATCTCCTGAAGAGCCTGTGCCTTGACTCTGGCTTTGACTCTCGTGTTCTTTTCGGCCTGCTGAGATTTGCCTCCGTAATAAACCACATTATCAGGTGTCTTGACTACGGCCTGATCACCTCCGCGGCCAAGCGCAAGGTCTATGGCATTTCTGGCAAACTCATAGTTCTGAGCATAGGTCAGACCGCTTAATCCTATTCCGATACTGATGGTAACAGCCATCTCATTTCCGATATTAACGGTCTTGACATCATCAAGTATATCGAATCTGTTTTCCTTTAACGATTCAAGTGCCTTTTTTCGAAGTACGATAAGGTACTTGTCTTTTTCCAGTTTCTTGCATATTCCGTCTATTGCGGATATATACTTGTTGACCTTTCTGTCTATGAGGGCTATGAGCAGTGAACGGCGGACTTCTTCAACCGATTCAAGTGCCTCATCATAGTTATCAAGATAGATCATTCCGACAACCAGGGACTGATCATCTATCTCCTGCAGAGCCAGTTTGACTGCAGTATTATCGAACAGATAAAACGCGACGAGATAGCCGTCGTAATTCTTGTTAGCCTCAACGATCGAGCTGTTGTTTATCATGTCCCTGACAGGTATCTTGCGCATCTTGACCAGATAGCTGCTGTCTTCAAATTCGAGTTCGTTCTCTATATATTCCTCTTCGCCTGGCAGTTTCTCTCTGGTTATGGAAGGAAAGATAGATGTTATCGATCTTCTGAAATTGTGTTCTTTGTGGGTGATCTTTTCAAACCACCCGTTCATCCATATTATATGGCCTTCATCATCAAGGACGGCATAGGGTATTTCCAGTTCCTGCAACAGAGCCTTTTGAACCTGCCCGTAGTGCGTTGCGAAGCTGACAAGCTCCTTGGCAATGAGATTCTTATTGTGTCCGTACAGCGTGAATGCCAGCGCAAAATACAGCACGACATATCCGCTCAGGATGAGTCCTGATCTGGTATCCAGCATGTAAACGATCACATTCAAAGCTGCCAGCAGTATCCCCAGGTATATGAAAGCACGGATGTAGGTTTTGAGTTTTCCTTTTAATCTGACTCTCGATCTTCTTCCCATGAAATCCTCATGCAAATGTACAAAATCATACAAAGTAGATTATAACACCAAGATACCCCATAACGCAAACGACCCCTGCGCTGTCGCACAGGGGTCGGAACTGACTGATCTATTCAGAAATATACGGCATGAGTGCCACGTGACGGGCTCTCTTTATTGCTGTTGTCAGAGCTCTCTGATGCTCTGCACAGGTTCCTGTAACTCTGCGGGGAAGAATCTTTCCTCTCTCAGAAACGAACCTCTTTAACTTGGCTGTATCCTTATAATCGATTGCGCTATCCTTTCCGCAGAATACGCAAACCTTTTTTCTCTTGCGAATGCCCGGTCTCTTTTTCATCGGAGAATCGGCCTTCTCGGCTCTATTAAATGCCATTTCGATTTCCTCCTATCGTGAACATATGTCTAGTTAAAAGGCAATTCCTCTTCTATTCCCTCAGGAATGTTCATGAAGCCATCGCCTGCGCCCGAAGGTTCGGGAGCCATTCCATTGCCCGAAGAAAATCCGCCGTCGCCTGAACCCTGGTTGCCCTTGCTTTCGGCAAACTCCTGGTTCTCTACAACAACTTCTGTGGTGTATACCTTCTGACCGTCCTTGTTGGTATATGATCCGGTCTGGATACGTCCTTCAGCGCAGATCTTCGTGCCTTTATGGAGATACTTCTCGGCGAATTCGCCGTTCCTTCCAAAAGCCACGCAGTTTATAAAGTCTGCAGTCTGTTCATCGTTGTTTCGATTGAATCTTCTGTCGACTGCCAGTGTATATCTGGCGATCGCCATTGAATTCTCACCTTGCGAATATCTGACTTCGGGGTCTCTGGTCAAACGACCCATTAAAATAACCTTATTCATTTAAGCCTCTACTTTCCGGCATAAATAAGATAGATATTTATGCCTCGTCTGCTCTAACGCATAAAAATCTGATTACGTTGTCCATTATGCGAATACGGTTCTCGATCTCTGCGGGAGCTGTGGGCTCTGCATCGAACTGAATGAAGTAGTAGAAAGCCTCTTTCTGATGACCGATTTCATAAGCGAGCTTTTTCTTGCCCCAGTCATCAACGTTTGTGATAGTGCCGCCGAATCTCTCGACATAATGCTTGCACTTATCAACTACGGCTGTTCTTTCCTCTTCTTCGAGTTTCGCATTAACAACAACACATAATTCGTATTTGTTCATGCATGTTACCTCCTTTTGGTCTCCGGCCCTTTCTCTTTATCGGAAAGAGCAAGGATGTACGTAACTAAAAGTCACCACGGAAATCCATAATAACACCTATCCGCGCGCATTTCAAGCACTTTTCCCAAGAATTATAATTCAATCCCCTGTATTTTTGCCAGTTCGGTAAATACCTTGCCTATTCTTTCCTTTATTATCAGGGTATTATCGGTCTTTCTGACAGACAGTTCACTCTGGTTGATTATGACCAGATACCTTCCGCTGAAATAGTTTATAAACGAAGCCGCGGGATAAACTGTCAGCGATGTTCCGCCTATTATCAGCATATCCGCCTTGGATATCGCATCAACCGCTCCGTTGACCTGATCATCTGGCAGTCCTTCTTCATATAATGTTATGTCAGGTCTTATTTTTCCGCCGCAATCACATTTTGGAACCGGCTCCGTACTTTCGAAAATGTAATCCGAGGGATACTTCTTACCACACCTCATGCAATAATTTCGAAGTGCGCTTCCGTGTATCTCAAAAACCTTTTTGCTGCCGGCTTTTTGATGCAGTCCGTCTATGTTCTGCGTGACTATTCCAAGTAGCTTGCCCCCCTCTTCCAGTCTGGCCAGATACTTATGTGCATTATTGGGTTTGATATTTCTGGTATCCATCTTTTGTCTGTGGAACTCATAGTAAACCTTGGGCTCACCGACCAGACAGCTGTGACTGAGCAGGTATTCCGGCTGATATTTGTCAAACCTGACATCATGCTGGTTATACAGCCCGTCCTTGCTTCTAAAATCCGGGATTCCGCTCTCGGTAGAGACACCCGCACCACCGAAAAAAGTGATGCTCTTTGCATCATTTATATATTTATCAAGCAATTTGATCTCATCACTCATATTTATACCCCCTTATCTTCCCTTTTTATCATTACGGATCACTCTCGCGGTCATCATGCGATATTTCATCGTTGCTTCCGGCCGTTCGTTTTCCCGTCAGAACATAATAAACCCAGAATCCTGCTGCGCTTAGTGCCGCTGTGATCAGAAATGCCACTATCGCGATCATCATATTGTCTTTGCTTAACGCATGCCCTGATACCGCAGACCCCACTACCGCAGGCAGTCTTCCGATCGAGCATATGATCAGAAACACCGGAAATCTCATTCGCGTCAGTCCTGCCACATAGCAAAGCAGGTCCTTGGGTGCTCCGGGCAACAGGAACAGAATAAAAAAGAGCGGATCCCGCTTCCTTTCATCCTGAAGAAACTTCAGTTTGTCGATCTGGTGTTTTTGAAAATAAACCTCGACCAGATGCTGTCCGAATCTTCGGACCAGCAAAAAAACCGCTACGCTTCCGACAGTTGCGCCTACGGTAAAAAGAATGATTCCCTGTACCGCTCCAAAAGCATATCCGCCAGCCACTTCGATCGGTCCTCCGGGTATTACCGCCACCATGATCTGGACCGCTACCATTACGGTATACAGTACCCTGCCCGACACTGCATGCGTATCTACCCAGAGCTTGAATGTTTCTTTGTCCGTGACAACCTTATAGGTCGTAAACGCGAGCAATCCTATGATCGATATGAACACCAGGACAGATACTGTTCTTATCACCCTTTTGACTGTCGGGCTCATTCTTCTCTCCAAAACATCAGCGGCCGGATGGCCATTATCACTGACCGGCCGGCCGCTGTTTATTATTCCGATCAGATCAGATCGGCTATATCTATATTCTCTCCGGTCAGTCCAACGTAAGCCCCGTCCTTAGCTTCGGATGCCTCGGCATGAGCGATCAGCCATTTGTTGCAGGCTGTCATCCATTTATC
>JAILAN010000104.1 GCA_024681595.1 Lachnospiraceae bacterium | reverse complement strand
GACATATATTCCTGGATCATGATATCGTCATAAAGATCAAAGAGAACGTTTATCTCATCATCCGTCGTGACTTTGCTGATATTGATAGAAGCAGACCCTTTGACAGGTTTTGCAAATACTGGATATGATATCTCACCCTTTTCTTTGGCTTCATAGAATTCTTCTTTGGAGATGAAACACCGGGCAGTGGAAATAGCCATCTTACTCATCAGCTTGTAAAACTCATATTTATCGAAGCAAGTCTCAACGAGATCATAGGGAGAAATGACAGGAGTAACGCCTATATCGGTGAATCTGTCTGCTTCTTTAGCGAGCATGCTTAGCTCCGGATCGATAAGTGAAAATACGCCGCTTATCTCATCCATTTTGCAGATCTCGAGAACTACGTCCATGTATCCGGGAACGTTGATCCTCGGCACGATATGATACGAATCCGCATCATAGATAGCAGGGGCGAGGTTAGAGCAATCCGTCGCTATTATCTGTCCTTTATCACCTATTGTTTCCTTAAATGCCTGAACAACCTTGTTACGGGTTCCTGCTGATAAAATCAGTATATTTGTCATGTTTTTCTCCTGTAAAAACTCTATTCAGTGTACCATATTTCTCTCACGAAAACTAGAACTACAGGTGGACCACAGGGACGGGGTTAGTGGACCATGGTCCACTAACCCCGTCCCTGTGGTCCACTGTTTCAATACAATTTTGACCAAAAAATCAATATGGTGTATTCTAAATTAGGTAAATTGCCTGTTTAAGGGAACAGAAAAATGTGCGGTATTTGCGGATATATTTCAAAAAAACATATAGATGAAGAAACCCTGCGGATGATGAACGATTCCATGATCCACAGAGGACCGGATGATTCGGGTGTTGAGATCTATGGAATGCACGGCTCAATGCAGGGATTCAGTGTGGGCTTTGCCCACAGGCGTCTTTCGATCATAGATCTTTCTCCGCTGGGACATCAGCCAATGCACTCTGCTGATAAACGCATCAGCGTAGTCTTTAACGGAGAGATTTATAATTTCCCCGAGCTTAAGAAGGAACTGTCGGATTACCCCTACAGGTCCAATTCGGACACGGAAATCATCATTGCAGCTTATCTAAAGTGGGGAAAAGAGTTCGTTAAGAAACTTAACGGTATGTTTGCGATAGCTCTTTTTGACAGAGAGTCTCAGGAGATCATCCTGATCCGGGACAGAATAGGCAAAAAGCCTCTTTATTATGAAATTGAAGGCGACAACCTTTATTTCGCATCCGAGTTAAAGCCCCTTATGCTCCGCCCGGGCTTTTCTAAGAAGATAAGGACAGACGTTCTTTCAAGATACCTGTTGCAGCAATATATCAATGCCCCGGATACCATCTTTGAGAGCGTATATAAACTGGAGCCCGGTGCCATACTGACCTTCGGGCGTGAAGGCATAAAGATTGACAAATATTGGGATATAGCAACGGTCTATAACAGGATGAGGGAAAACCCCGTTAAGGATTTTAACGAGGCTAAGAATGAACTTAAGCGGCTTCTTACGGAAGCTGTCCGTTGCAGGATGATATCAGATGTACCGCTTGGAGCTTTCCTTAGCGGAGGGTACGATTCTTCTCTGATGACAGCCATAGCCCAGGAGATATCCGATGAACCGGTTAAAACCTTCTCAATAGGATTTAATGAGGAGAGATTTAACGAGGCTAAATACGCCAAAGAAGTCGCATCATATCTGGGGACGGATCATACGGAGCTATATATCTCAGAGGATGAGATGTATGATCTTGTCGACAGTATTCCTCAGTACTACGATGAGCCATTTGCAGATTCATCGCAGATAGCGACCATGATGGTATCAAAGCTGGCCAAGAGCAAGGTTACGGTCGCCCTTTCGGGAGACGGAGGAGATGAATTCTTCTGCGGCTATAATATCTATGAGAGAGTAGCCCAGGCGCAGAAACTCGATGTTCTGGGCGGTATGGTTCATGGCATAGCCAATGCTCCGGGACTTAGTAAGCTTCACCTCGAGGACAGACTGCCGTTTAAGGTCAGAGTCGTTTCGAATAACCGGAATAAAGAGACCAAGACACAGTTCGGCAGCCCGAGCTATATAACGACTGCCCGAAATATGGTTCAGGGAGACACTCTTCCGATCAACTATGAGATCGAGAGCCGGTATAAGGTTAGTGACTGGCAGATAAAGCGTATGCTCCTTGACATGGATACTTATCTTCCGGGAGATATCCTCTGCAAGGTAGACCGTGCATCAATGAAGTATTCTCTTGAATCAAGATGTCCTATCCTTGATAAGAATGTCATGGAGTATTCATTCAGGATCGATCATGATCTTAAATACCACAAGGGTATTAAGAAATATATCCTTAAAGAGATCGCATATGACTATATTCCAAGGCAGCTGCTCGACCGTCCTAAGGTAGGATTCGGTGTCCCTTTGGATAAGTGGCTAAGAGGGCCCTTAAGAGAACAGCTCCTGTCAACGTGCGATGTTTCTTACCTTAAGGATCAGAATATATTTACGCCGGAATTCACTTCCGGCATGATCGGCGATTATCTGATAAAGGGAGACGGCGGCCCCGCTACG
This sequence comes from Lachnospiraceae bacterium, assembly GCA_024681595.1. Classification (GTDB taxonomy): domain Bacteria; phylum Bacillota; class Clostridia; order Lachnospirales; family Lachnospiraceae; genus JAILLW01. The sequence goes on along the minus strand of JAILAN010000104.1, from coordinate 4,828 downwards.
GGAGCCAATTATTCCAAGATAGTCTGGTCCTTTTTCGTTTTCCAGCAATGGTATCAAAAATGGGTGGTTTGACCGGTGTTATTTAATTCTTATATTTTTATCTTTATCTTTCTGCCTGTTGCAGCCATATTATATTTTCAGCTAAAAAAACGGGCATCCGGCAATGCTGCTCTGTGGTTTCTTTTTGCGGCATCCTGCGTATTCTGCTCGTGGTACAGTGTTTATTACGGCTTGTTCATGCTGTGTGAAATCCTTGCAAACTACTTTGCATCAAAAGCCATAAGGAAAAACAGGCCGTATTCGAAGCCCGTATTTATTTCAACCGTAGCTTTGGATATTCTGGTGCTGTTCTTATACAAATATCTGGACCTCTTAACTGCGGGGATCAATTCTGCGATAAATACAGACATACCGGCACTTAACCTGATACTACCTCTTGGTATCAGTTTCTATACTTTCAGTAATGTGATGTATCTGGTTGATTCATACCGGTTCTCACGCTCGGGCGATACAGGCTATGACGGTTTTATCCCTGATCTCTCTTTTATCGAATTTGCGACATATGTGTCATATTTTCCCAAACTCGTACAGGGCCCGATCACACGCCATAATGATCTGATCAGACAGCTAAGAGACGAGAAAAAAAGCGCAGTGGATTATACCAATCTGTGCACCGGGCTTTTCAGATTCTCCATGGGACTCTTTAAGAAAGTAATGGTAGCGGATAAATTTGCGCTCCTAGCTGACTATGGATATTCTCATGCCGCCGGATTAAACGGTGCGGATGCGATAATAACTGTTCTGTCATACTCGCTCCAGATTTATTTTGACTTTAGCGGATATTGTGATATGGCGATCGGAGTATCAAAGATGCTTAATATAGATCTGCCTGAAAATTTTGATTCGCCATATAAATCTGTTTCGATAAGCGACTTCTGGAACAGATGGCATATCACACTGACATCTTTTTTCACTAAATATCTATATATTCCGCTGGGCGGAAGCAGAGCCGGAATGCTGCGCACACTGCTTAATGTGATGATAGTATTTCTGATAAGCGGTCTGTGGCACGGAGATAACACGACCTTTATATTATGGGGAGCACTGCACGGAATACTAATGGTCATGGAAAGGGTCTTTCGTACGATCCGGGGAAATACAAAGGAGAGCAGCGATAACAGTGCTGTAAATTTGCTGAGGAAAATTTTTACATTTGCGGAGGTCAGCATACTCTGGAGCCTCTTCCGGGCAGAAAGCTTAGGTCAGTTTACAACACTTTGGAGCAGGATCATCAACAGATATAACTTTACGACAGGACCGAGTACCGGAATGACTGATACAGTGTCGAATCTCATAGAGATGAATTTCCTCATGAAGATCATACCGGCATCATTGATATCACAGGGTCTATGGGTGATCATCCTGTTGCTGACAGCAATACTGGTATGTTTCCTGGCTGATAATTCGTCCAAAGTAACCGAAAAGTTTAAACCTGACATCCTGCACGTGATTATCATGGTCGTACTGCTGATATGGTCTGTAATGAGCCTCTCGGGAGTGACACAGTTTATTTATTCAAATTTCTGATCTGGTGTTCATGATGAATGAATGTCTGATCCTGAGATCATATGATGGATTATAAAAAGTGTTTTAAAACAACAATGATCATATTGATAGCTGCCTTAGCTGCCATAGCGATACTTACTGTTGTGGTGGATCCGTATTTCCACTATCACAAACCGCTGTTTAAGTACAGGCTTCTTGAACCGCGATATACCAATGACGGCATATCGAGGCATTTTGATTTTGACTCAGTGATCACGGGAACATCAATGAGTCAGAATTTCAAATGCTCCATGTTTGATGAACTGTTTGACGCAAAGAGTGTAAAGCTGCCTCTTGCAGGAGCCGGATACGAAGAAATATCGGCTGAGATGAACCGTGCTTTTATGAGGAATCCTGATATCAGAAATGTGCTTTGGGTCATAGATTATAACGGATTGCTCAGAAAGAGTGACTGGTCGCAATATTCGGAATATCCGACCTATATGTACGATAATAACTACCTTAATGATGTGCCGTATCTGCTTAACAAAGATATACTCTATCATGGAACGGTCCCGAATATTCTGATGAGCGTATCGGGCAAGGAAAGCGATAGCATGGACAGCTATACGTTTGATGATGAGCCGACAGGAGCGTCGGTTGTTTATACCGGACGAACCCCCAGGGAAAACGGAGGAAATACGCAGCTTACCGATGAGGAAAAGGCTGTCGTGACAAATACGTTCAAAGACAACATACTAAGCGTGGTAAATGCGCATCCGGAAACAGTTTTTTATATGTACTTTACGCCTTACAGCATCTGTTACTGGGAAATGCTTGATGCGACAGGGCAAACAAATAAATATATCGAAGCTCAAAAGATAGCTACGGAAATGCTGCTGGAATGCCCGAATGTGCGACTGTATTCATTCTTTGAACGGACGGACATCATCTGTGATCTGGATTACTACAGAGACGGCGGACATTATTCATATGTGGTGAGCGACATGATCATGGAAATGATAGCCGATGGAGAAGGAATCCTGACAAAGGACAACTATACTGAACGTATAAACCGGCAAAGAGAGTTCTTTACAACTTTTGACTATGATGGATATTTTGATGCCATAGAAAAGGATGCAGGATGAAGATAGTATTTCACTTAAACAGCATGGGGCTTGGAGGAGCCGAGAGAGTAGTAGGCATTCTCTCCGGATGCTTTGCCGGGATGGGACATGATGTTACCATAGCAACCGAATGGAGATCCGCCAAAGAATATGAGACTGATCCCAGAGTTAAACGTGTACATGTCGGTCCTTTTGAAGATGAATATATGTGTTCTTTCGAAGGAAAGAGCATTATCAAACGGATCTTGACCATGATAAAGCGACATACTAAGCTCAGACATTTCGTGAGGGAATCAGGGCCCGATGTGCTGATATCATTTTGCAACAAAGCCAATTTCAGGGCTTCTGTGGCGCTTATGGGACTCTCGACCAGACTTATCGTTTCTGTCAGGAACGATCCGGGTGTAGATTATGCCCCGTACGGTTTTTTTACCGGTATGATGAAAAAGAAAGCGGATGGATTTGTCTTCCAGACGGAGGATGCGATGAAATGGTTCGATCTGGGCAAAGACGCCAAAGCGACGGTGATCATGAATCCGCTGTCAGACAGGATCTGTTCGATAGATAAACCTCTGTATGATAAAAACAGATGGCAGGATGCCACTGCACAAAAGACGATATTATCTCTGGGCAGGATAGCGCGACAGAAAAATCTGATGCTGCTTGTCAAATCGTTTGAGAAAACGCTTGAAGATGCACCTGAGATCAGGCTCAGGGTATTCGGAGACACGGAGGATAAAGATGTTCTGGATGATGTCAGGGATTATATCAAAGAAAAAGATCTAACGGAGTTTATCCGGATCAGCGAAGCTACAGATGATGTTGTGGGAGAACTTGGGAAGGCATATATGTTTGTGCTTAGTTCCGATTATGAAGGAATGCCCAATTCCCTGATGGAAGCGATGGCGGCAGGATTACCCTGTATTTCCACTGACTGTCCATGTGGAGGCCCCGGAACCCTGATCGAAAATGGGGTATCGGGAATCCTTACGCGTGTTTCTGACATCGACGATATGTCAGATGCGATGCGAAGGATCATAAATGACCCTTCCCGTGCGCAGGAACTTGCTGATAATGCATATAAAATAAAAGAAAAGCTCATGCCTGAGAAAATAGCTTCAGAGTGGATGAGCTTTATCTTAAGTGTTACTGAAAACAGATAAAAACATCTATTTCAATATATCTGTCAGCTCCTCAATATACTTTGACGGAGTCATTTCTTTAGCCCTTTCGAGGGCTTTTTTGCTGTAATTTTTTAGGAGATCTGCATCTTCAAGGATCCGGTACAGCTCAGAGGCAAAGTATCTGTCCTCATCCGTTATATTCTCAGACAGATCAGGGGTTCCATCCATATCAGGCACCAGAATTCCGTATTCACCCCGTATTGTTTCGGAAATGCTGTCAGCAGGATGCTTTGCTGCCAGGTCATTGTATTCTGCTTCTGAAAGGAGAATCTCCCTGGGGCCTGTCCTGCAGTCGGCTGCTATACAGGGCCGTCCCAGAGCCATCGCTTCGATAAGGGCATTGGGATAACCCTCGATGACGGATGACAGTACATACAGATCCGCACTCTTAACGCATGGGAAGGGATTTAACAACAGTCCCGTGAACTTAACAAGCTCTGCAATGTTGAGCTTTTGCGCCAGCTCCTTGTATTCTCTGAATTCTCCGGCCCCGGCAATGATAAGCCTGGCTTCTGGAGCTTTCTTAGTAAGGACTGAAAAGGCCTTTAACATATGCCAGTAACCCTTGGCGGGATCCTCCCGCCCTGTAAGGACTATCCGCTTGATATCCTTTGCTGCGCTGCCATCACCAAATGATACGGCATCACCTGCAGGCTCCTCTGCCTTTGATGATAGCAGATCGATATCGACGGGGTTGTATAGAAGCTTTGCGTTATTTGCTCCGTAATCCCGCTTCAGAATATCCCTGATCTCTTTGGAGCAGGCGATCACTGCATCAGATCTTTGTATGAACATACGTATCCTGCTAGGATAGTCCATATCAAGAGAACTACGAAGTCCGGTATATACTTTCGTATTGCCGGGACGACCGGACAGAGCATTTACTATGTTGGCCGTGGATCCAAAGCTGTAGCTGTAGTCTATGGAATGATGCCTTTTATACCTGCGGACCTTTATGACTCGTTTAAGTAC
>JAILAN010000095.1 GCA_024681595.1 Lachnospiraceae bacterium | reverse complement strand
TATGAGTAAGGAGATAGGAGGGATACTTTTGGGAAAAATAATTCTTGAAATGAAGAATATCACCAAAACCTTCCCCGGTGTTAAGGCGCTCGATAATGTTAACCTTCAGGTTGAAGAGGGCGAGATACATGCACTGGTAGGTGAAAACGGAGCCGGAAAGTCTACATTGATGAATGTACTGAGCGGCATTTACCCTTATGGAAGCTACGAAGGAGATATAGTTTATAACGGTGAGGTATGTCAGTTCCAGAAGATAACCGATTCCGAGAGAAAAGGTATCGTTATCATTCACCAGGAACTTGCTCTGGTGCCTCAGATGTCTATCGGTGAGAATATGTTCCTCGGTAATGAGAGGGGCAAAAAGAACGCCATAAATTGGAATGAAACTTACAGCGAGGCTGATAAGTACCTCAAGATGGTAGGATTATCAGAGTCTTCGCGTGTGTTGATCAAGGATATAGGAACCGGTAAACAGCAGCTCGTTGAGATAGCCAAGGCTCTTGCTAAAAAGGCTAAACTTCTTATCCTGGATGAGCCTACATCATCTCTTAACGAGACAGATTCAAGAGCTCTGCTCGATTTGATGCTTGAGTTTAAAAAGCAGGGCATGACGATGATCATCATCAGTCATAAACTTAACGAGGTTGTTTACGTAGCAGATAAGATCACTGTCATCCGTGATGGTTCAACAGTTGAAACTCTTGACTGTCACAGCATGGAGATCGATGAAGACAGGATCATCAGAGGAATGGTCGGACGTGAGATCACAGACCGTTTCCCGAAGCGCAGCAATGTTGAGATCGGTGAAACGAGTATGGAGGTCAAGGACTGGACGGTATTCCACCCTGTATATGCTGAGCGTAAGGTTGTAGATAACATCAGCTTCAGCGTTAAGAAGGGCGAGGTTGTCGGAATATACGGACTGATGGGAGCCGGAAGAACCGAGCTTGCCATGAGTATATTCGGAAGGTCTTACGGAGCAGACATCACGGGAACACTGCTGTTAAACGGTAAGGAAACCGTATTAAAGAGCCCCAGAGAGGCCATTAATGCTAAGCTTGCATACGTTACCGAGGATCGTAAGGGTAACGGACTGGTATTGTCAAATCCGATCAGGGTTAACACTTCACTTGCCAATATGGATGGTGTCAGCAGCAAGGGTATCATCGATAAGGATAAAGAATATCAGGTGGCAGTGGAGTACAAGGAAAAGCTTAAGACTAAGACTCCGACAGTTGAACAGAATGTTGGTAACCTTTCCGGAGGAAACCAGCAGAAGGTTCTCCTGGCCAAGTGGATGTTTGCTGATCCTGATATCCTCATACTTGATGAACCCACGAGAGGTATTGATGTAGGTGCCAAGTACGAGATATACTGTATCATCAATGATCTTGTAAAGGCCGGCAAATCGGTCATCATGATATCATCCGAACTTCCTGAGGTCATAGGTATGTCAGACCGTATCTATATAATGAACGAAGGAAAGTTTGTCGGAGAAATGAAAGCGGAAGACGCTACGCAGGAAAATATTATGGCTTGCATCTTGCAGTCGGGAAGGGGCGAATAGTATGAATCTTAAAGTATTAGACATTTTAAAGAAATATACGATGGTATTTGCCCTGATAGCTGTAGTTATCTTCTTCTATGCAAATACCGGCGGAAAGATACTCTTTCCACAGAATATCAACAACCTGATCTCTCAGAACGCATACGTGTTCGTTCTGGCAGCTGGTATGCTGCTTTGTATCCTGACAGGTGGTAACATCGACCTGGCAGTCGGATCTGTCGCATGTTTCGTCGGCGGTATCGGCGCTGTAATGATGGATAAAGACATCAACGTGTGGGTTTCAGTAGCAGTTATGATTATCGGCGGACTTTTAGTCGGAGCATGGCAGGGATTCTGGATCGCATATATCAAGGTTCCGCCCTTTATAGCAACACTGGCCGGAATGTATGCTTTCAGAGGACTTGCTAACAAGGTTCTGCAGGGATATGCGGTAGGTGTTGATAATACAACATTCCTGAACGTATTCGGTGGTGGTGCCGATTGTTATATCCCGGATTTCTTCCACGGAACAAACATCAATATCACATGTATGGCAGCCGGCGTGGTTGTTGCTATCATCTACGTTGCTGTTGTATTAAGGAACAGGATAAGTGCCAAGGCCAAGGGATATGATGTAAAGCCTTTTGCAAGTGAGCTTATGAGACTTATAGTGATCTGTGCAGCCATGATATGGATCTTCTATAAGCTGGCTAATTACAAGGGAATCCCTGTAGCACTCATCTGGATCGCACTTGTTCTGCTGGTTTATGAATACATTACAACCAAGACCACAATGGGTAGATATCTGTATGCGGTCGGTGGTAATGAAAAAGCTACAAGACTTTCAGGTATAGATTCAAGGAAGGTTTACTTCTTCGCATATGTGAACATGGGACTTATGGCAGGTCTTGCAGGTATCCTTACCATAGCAAGAGCCGTAGGTGCTCAGCCTACATTCGGACAGCTTTACGAGATGGATGCCATCGCAGCCTGCTTCATCGGCGGAGCTTCAGCATACGGTGGTGAAGGAAATGTATTCGGTGTTGTAGTCGGAGCTCTGCTCATGGGTGTCATCAACATGGGCATGTCCATCATGGGTATGGAGTTCAACTATCAGAAGGTTGTAAAAGGTATAGTTGTTCTGGTAGCTATCATATTTGATGTATTGTCAAACAAGAAGAAAAAGTAAAGGAGGAGGAGATCAGTCATGAAGAAATATATGGAAATATTAAAGAAAAATGCGATGCTCATAGTCCTTGTCCTGGTATATATCTTTTTCACCGTTTTGACAAATGGCTCAATGTTCTCGCCTTTGAACTTTAATGCTCTTATAACTCAGAATGCATATGTATTCATTCTGGCAACCGGTATGCTGATGTGTATGCTGACCGGTGGTAATATCGATCTTAGCTGTGGTTCCTTCGTGTGTCTTTTAGGTGCTGCAGGCGGTATCTTTATGGTAGTAAAGGAAATGGGAGTCGGAGTATCGATATTCCTTATGCTCCTTGTAGGTGTCATTTATGGATGTATCCTCGGTTTCCTTGTAGCGTATGTCAATGTTCCGCCCTGGATCGCAACACTTGCAGGATTCCTTGCTTTCAGAGGACTTGGAACTGCACTTCTCAGTAAGAACAGTTCAACAGGAAGTATCTCACCTTTCCCTGAGAGCTTCATAAAGATCTTTGCAGGTAACATATTTGAAACACCCGTGGGAACGATGAACATCATATGTCTGGTTACGGGAATAGTTGCCAGCGTGATCGTGGTCCTTATAAACTTTATGGGCAGAGCAAACAAGATCAAGAAGGGTTATGAAGCAGATTCAATGACTTCCGTTATCGTTAAATCGGTTCTTTCTGTAGCGGTTATAATGCTCTTTGCATACAAGCTTTCTTTATCGGGCGGAATTCCCACAGTTCTGGTATGGGTTGTAGCAATCGTTCTTGTATACAGCTTTATAACATCAAAGACCACTCTCGGAAGATACTTCTATACGATAGGTGGCAACAGGGAAGCAACAAGACTTTCAGGTATTGATACCAAGAAGATCATGTTCTTTGCCTACCTCAACATGGCTGTAATAACGGTTATCACATCGTATGTAGTTATCGCCAAGTTCCAGTCAGCAAATTCACAGGCAGGAACGAACTATGAGATGGATGCTATTGCAGCCTGCGTTGTCGGCGGTGTATCTGCATACGGCGGAGCAGGTTCCGTATTCGGAATGGTTGTCGGTGCTACTCTGATCGGTGTCATAAACCTTGGAATGCAGCTTAAGAGCGTTGATGCCGACTGGGTTAAGATCGTCAAGGGTCTCGTTCTTCTCGGCGCTGTTGTATTTGATATCCTCGCAGCCAAGAAGAATGCAAACAAGTAATACGATAAGGGGAATTTAATATCGGATAAGGAGGCGGTCGTAAGACCGCCTCTTTTTAAGTCTCCGATTTAGTGTTAAAATCATGATAATGAGTTTTAATACTAAAAGGATGAGATAAATGTCAAAGAGAACCCTATACGGAACTGTGATAGTAACATACAGATGCAACGCCAGATGTAATATGTGCGACTGCTACAAATATCCGACCAAGCCGACTGAGGAGATCACACTCGAGGAGATCAAAAAGCTTCCTGAGATGGCTTTTACCAATATCACGGGAGGAGAGCCTTTTGTCAGACAGGATATTCCCGATATAGTCAGGGAACTGTATAAAAAAAGTGACAGGATCGTCATTTCTACCAACGGTTATTTTACAGACAGGATAATAGCCCTGTGCAAGGAATTTCCGAAGGTCGGTATCAGGATCAGTATTGAAGGTCTGCAGGAGACCAATGACAGGATCAGGGGAATCCCTGACGGATTTAACAGGGGATACAATACCTTAAAGACACTGGTTGATATGGGACATCCCGATGTCGGGTTTGGAATGACGGTTCAGGACATGAACTGTGAGGATCTCGTTCCTCTTTATGATATCTCGGATGAGATGGGGATGGAGTTTGCGACTGCAACGCTCCACAATTCATTCTATTTTCGTAAGACCGACAATAAGATAAACGATAAGCTCAAGGTCTCACAGAATTTTGAAAAGCTGATTAACAAGCTTCTTAAGTCCAATTCGCCCAAGAAATGGTTCCGTGCATATTTTAATCATGGGCTGATTAATTATATATACGGAAACAAGCGTCTTTTGCCATGCGATATGTCAAAGAATGCTTTCTTTATAGACCCGTTCTGTGATGTCATTCCCTGTAACGGAATGGAAAAGAAGGCTGTTATGGGCAATCTTCGTGAGACTGACTGGGATACGCTGTGGAATTCCAAGCAGGCCAGGGATGTGCGCGAGTGTACAAAGCACTGTGACAGAAACTGCTGGATGATAGGATCGGCTTCACCGGCGATGCACAAATATATCTGGGTTCCTGCCTGGTGGGTCATAAAGCATAAATTCCTGAAGGGCGGAAGATACTCACTTTCAGAAAACAAATTCATTAGGTAAAGCAAAGCCCTCCCGGCCGGGAGGGCTTTTTATCGATGCAATAACTGATTAGACTGCGGTTATTATATTGCTATCGGAATATCCTTTATCTGCTCGTGTGTTTCGTAATCTATCGCTTTGACATCGTCCCTGGTGAATTTGTAGAAATCCTTTATCTCGGGATTGAGCCAGAACTTCGGAGCAGGAAGCGGTTCCCTTGATATCAGCTCTTTGATGAGGTCCACGTGCCTGTCATAGATGTGTGCATCTGCGATGACATGAACGAATTCACCTACATTCATATCGCATACCTGGGCCAGCATATGAATCAGCACAGCATACTGGACTACATTCCAGTTGTTTGCCGCAAGGACATCCTGAGAGCGCTGGTTTAAGATAGCATTTAGCGTAAGCTTATCCTCTCCGGGGCGCTGGGTAACGTTAAATGTCATGCTGTATGCGCAAGGGTAAAGGTTCATCTCGTGCAGATCCTGATGAACGTAGATGTTGGTCATTATACGGCGTGAAAAAGGGTTGTTCTTAAGATCATAAATGACACGGTCGACCTGGTCCATCATGCCTTCTTTGTACTGATGCTTAACTCCCAGCTGGTATCCGTAGGCTTTGCCGATCGATCCGTCGGGATCTGCCCATTCATCCCAAATATGTGAATGAAGGTCATTGATGTTATTGCTCTTTAGCTGCCAGATCCAAAGCATCTCATCTGTAGCGGATTTAAGCGCGGTCTTTCTGAGCGTGAGGAGAGGAAATTCCTCCCTGAGATCATATCTGTTCACTACACCAAACTTCTTGATCGTATATGCCGGTGTACCGTCCTCCCAGTGCGGGCGTACCTTTTCTCCTTCGGTACTCGTCCCGTTTTCCAATATATCCTTGCACATGCTGATGAATATCTCATCTGCTCGACTCATTATAATATCCTCCTGTCTTATAGGCCTCAAAAAGCCATATCAGCTTTCCCACTTATCACACAATGAATTGATCTGATCAGCAAACTTTGCCAGATCCTTATTGGCACCGCCCTCATTTTTATGAATGACAGCCAGGAGTCTCTGACCTGCTGCAAGGAGCCTGCTAAATACATCAGAAGCGGCTTTGGCTTTGAGAGCCTTTTTAACGGGAATGGGCTCTGCTTCGTATTCAAGTTTATTTGAAAGCAGGTTAAATACTGTTCCGGAATACGGGGCGTATGCCTTTATTCCGTACTCGACCTGCAGCGTTTCAACGAAGTTCTTGCAGACGGAATCTTCACCGTGAATCACAAAGACTTTTCTCGGCTTTTCCTCAAATGCCGTGATCCATTCGATCAGGCCGTTTTTGTCAGCATGTCCCGACAATCCGGCCAGTGTGGTAATCTTGGCCTCTACCTTAATAGGTTCTCCGAAGAGCTTGACTTCATCGATGCCGTCAACTATCAGGCGCCCCAGAGTGCCCTCTGCCTGATATCCTACAAAAAGGATCGTGCATTCCCTGCGCCAGAGGTTGTGCTTTAAGTGATGCCTGATACGTCCGGCTTCACACATTCCCGATGCAGAGATGATGACCTTGGGAGTGTTCTCAAAGTTTATGTATTTAGATTCCTCGGATGTGATCGCGAGCTTGAGATTTGGGAAGGAAATGGGATTGATGCCCTTGTTGACGAGCTCCATGGCTTCTTCATCAAAGCAGTCGATCTCATTTTTGTGGAAGATACCTGTTGCTTCAACAGCAAGAGGAGAGTCCACATATACCGGGAAGTCGCCGTGGCCTTTGACGAGCTTGTCCTCTTTGATCTTACGGATAAAATAGAGCATCTCCTGCGTGCGCCCGACAGCAAAAGAGGGGATGACCACGTTACCGCCGTGATCGAAGGTCTCCTGAAGTATATTGGCCAGTTCCCGGACATAATCGGGACGCTCGTTTGAGTGGAGTCTGTCACCGTATGTCGATTCCATAACAACGTAGTCGGCATCCCTGGTATAGGCAGGATCCTTTATAAGGGGCTGATCCTTGTTGCCTATATCTCCGGAGAATACGATCTTTTTGGTCACACCTTCCTCGGTGGCCCACACTTCGATGCTCGAAGACCCCAGCAGGTGTCCTATATCGGTGAAACGGATCTTTACCCCTTCACATACTTCAACTTCTTTATCATATGGACAGGGGACGAGCTTTCTTATCGCACCGTCCGCATCTTCCATGGTATAGATAGGTTCCACGACGGAATTGGCGGAACTTCTCTTGGCTTTGCGGTTCTTCCATTCGGCTTCCTGCATCTGTATGTGTGCACAGTCACGAAGCATTATGCTGCACAGATCACAGGTCGCTTCGGTAGCGAGAATCTGTCCGCGGAAGCCCCTGGCTACGAGCAGAGGCAGCATTCCGGAATGGTCTACATGAGCGTGTGTCAGGAAAACATAATCTATCATCGCCTCCGAAACAGGCAGGTCAGCATTTTCAAAAATGTTCGTTCCCTGTTCCATACCGAAATCCACGAGGATGTGTTTGCCGTTTACCTCCAGATAATGACAGGATCCCGTAACTTCATGAGCGGCTCCGATAAAAATCAGTTTCATTAACAGCGCCTCCTTTACTGATTTGTGTTATTGGTATTTGATGTGCTGTCTGATGTGCTGCCGGTTGTTGGCCGGTTCTTGTTACTCTCATCTACAAAAGGCACTCCGCCGTTTAGCGGCATTACATAATTATCCTTGTAGCTGTAGTTACATCTGCTGCACGTATATATGGTATAGCCCTGCTGCGTCTCCGTAGCGGGTACAAAGGTTGCCACAAAGTGGTGATTGTTAAGATCCAGCTCTATGGTTTCGGCATATGAACTGCCGCATGAACATACGAATGAGCGTACACCCTTTTCCGTACAGGTAGCCGGAGTGACCACATATGACTGGAATTTGTGCGTATGCGGTGTGGGCGACGGCGAGGGCGAAGCCTTTGAAGCCGAAGCTCCGGGTGAAGATGTAGATGCCGTACCGGATGCTGCAGTGGATGCAGGTGAGCCTGATGCCGAAGCCGAAGATGAAGCCGATGCCGAAGGAGAAGGCTGCAGTGCGGGAACCGATCTCAGATCAAGAACGGCACCGCATACGGCACAGACTCTCTGCTCGGTACCGTTGACGCCTACTGCTGCTGCATCTACTGTCTCCCAGTCCTTGGCTACATGCCCCAGAGCAGGGATGGTTTCGGTATAAAAGCTGCCGCATTCACAGGTGAGTTTGCGAAGACCTGCCATAGTACAGGTGGGTTCTCTTTCGGTTGTGGCCACATAAAGATGCTGGTGGGTTGAGCTCGTACCGTCAGGATTAACAGTGGTTCCGGAACCTGTAGCTGGCAGGATCTCCTTGGAGAGAACCTCATCACAGTAGATACATTTCTGAACACGATATCCGGATTCGGTATTGGTGGGTTCGACTACAGTTTCCCAGTCTCCGGGGATATGTCCCTTGGCCAGGATATCTACCGTATATGAATCACCGCAGCTGCATGTGTATTTGATAAGCCCGGGCTGGGTACAGCTAGCGGGTGTGATTATCTCTTCGTTATATGTGTGAATGTGATTGGGATCTATTCCGGCAGAAACGGGCACCGTGGTTACGGAAGGATCTATCTCGGGTATTATCGTGGGTAAAGGAGTGACATCGACAACTACATCGATTGTCTCATTCTCTTCAGGAGCCCCGGTCTCATTGACATTTACCTTTTTAAAATTTCCGTTCACTGCGCTGTAGCCTAAGATTCCTATTGTCAACAGACAGGCCAGCAGTGCTATTATTCCCAGTATGGCAGTTATCGCTTTGCCCAAACCGCTCATTTTTTCATCCTCCGAATCAGACTGTATCATTGTAAGTATACCACAACCGCGGTCATTTGGCACTTGTAGCCTGTGGCCCGATGAGGTATCCTTATTAAGGACCAAAGGTGCAAAATACACCCTATCTGTATATCGGCCAAAACGGGAGGATAATTAATGAAGATAATGGTTGCTGTTGATGAAAAATGGGCTATCGGCAATAAAGGGAACCTGCTGGTGCGGATCCCGGCCGATCACAAGAACTTCGCTCATGAGACCACGGGTAAGGTCGTAGTTTTAGGGCGCAAGACGCTTGAAACCTTTCCTCAGGGACTGCCGCTTAAGAATCGTATCAACATCATTCTGACAACCGACCGGAACTACTCGGTAAAGGATGCGGTAATAGTCCATGATCTTGGTGAACTTGATGAAGAGCTTAAAAAATATGACAGCGACGATGTTTATATAATCGGCGGACAGAGCGTGTATACACAGCTCCTTGGCAAATGTGATACCGCCATAGTAACGAAGATAGACCATGTATATGATGCCGATGCGTATTTTCCAAACCTTGATGATGATCCCGACTGGGAGATCGCGGAAATATCGGAAGAACAGTACTATTTTGATCTGACATACCATTTTGTAAAGTATGTCCGCGCAAAGAGCATATAAATTAAAGAAAAAGATGTAAAAATATCACAAATAGTGATAAAATAAGGCTTACGATTATTTTTAATGAAAGAAGGGCAATGATATGGCTAAAAAAGACATTGATTGGAGTAACCTGAGTTTTGGATATCAGAAGACCGATTATCGCTACGTTTCATATTTCAAGGACGGTAAATGGGATAACGGACAGCTCACTACCGATGAGAATATCGTTCTCAATGAGTGCGCCGGCGTTCTTCAGTATGCCCAGACTGTATTTGAGGGACTCAAGGCTTATACGACTGTAGACGGCAGGACCGTGGTATTCCGCCCGGATCTTAATGCTGAGCGTCTCATACAGTCAGCTGAGAGACTCATCATTCCTCCCGTATCAAAGGAGCAGTTCTTAGATGCCGTTCAAAAGGTCGTTAAGGCTAATGAAGACTATGTTCCTCCTTACGGAAGCGGAGCTACTCTTTATGTCAGACCTTATATCTTCGGTTCAAATGCCGTTATAGGTGTTAAACCCGCAGATGAATACCAGTTCAGGATCCTCGTTACTCCCGTTGGACCTTACTTTAAGGGCGGGGTCAAGCCTATCACCATCAGAGTGTGTGATTACGACAGAGCCGCACCGCACGGAACAGGTCATATCAAGGCAGGTCTTAACTATGCCATGAGCCTTTATGCTATAGTAGAAGCCCACAAGCAGGGCTATGATGAGAATATGTACCTTGATGCCGCAACAAGGACCAAGGTCGAGGAAACAGGCGGAGCCAATTTCCTGTTCGTGACCAAGGACGGCAAGGTGGTAACTCCGAAGTCAAATTCGATCCTTCCTTCTATAACACGTCGTTCACTCATTCAGGTTGCCAAAGAATATCTGGGACTTGAAGCCGAGGAGCGTGAGATATATGTTGATGAGCTTGAAGATTTCGCTGAGTGCGGTCTTTGCGGAACGGCAGCAGTAATAAGTCCTGTCGGCAAGGTCGTTAACCACGGCAAGGAGATCTGCTTCCCTGCAGGAATGAGCGAGATGGGCCCCATAACAAAGAAGCTCTATGAGACATTAACAGGGATCCAGATGGGTACTATCGAGGCTCCCAAGGGATGGATCGTTGAGATCAAGTAATTAAAGGAAGGTTTGTTAGTATGAACGAAAAAGCAGGAACGCAGATGGTGATGCTCGGCAATGCCGCTATCGCCAGAGGCGCCTATGAGGCCGGAGTTAAGGTTTCGGCAGCATATCCCGGAACTCCCAGTACGGAGATCTCGGAGAACCTGGTCAAATACAAGGACGAATTGTACTGCGAGTGGTCACCCAATGAAAAGGTTGCCATGGAGGTAGCGATAGGTGCTTCATTCCATGGTGTCAGAGCTATGGCTTCAATGAAACATGTTGGTGTCAATGTAGCATCTGATCCTCTTTATACGATAGCCTATTCCGGAGTTAACGGAGGTCTTGTTATCGTGGCTGCCGATGATCCGGGACTTTACAGTTCACAGAATGAGCAGGACAGCCGAATGGTTGCCAGAGCCGCAATGGTTCCGGTCATTGAGCCTTCGGATTCTGAGGAAGCCAGAGTTTTTACGAAGAGAGCTTTTGAGATCTCCGAAAAATATGACACTCCCGTCATGATAAGGACAACCACGAGACTGGCACATTCCCAGTGCATCGTCAATCTCGAGGAACGTCAGAACATTGAAGACAAACCATACGTTAAAAATATCGCCAAGAACGTAATGATGCCCGCAATGGCAAAGGCACGTCACCTCATCGTTGAAGAACGAATGAAGAAGATGAGTGAGGACGGATACGATCTTGATATAAACAAAGTTGAGTACAATGACACCAAAGTCGGAGTCATTACTTCGGGCATACCCTATCAGTATGTCAAGGAAGTAATGGGTGATGCTTCAGTCCTTAAGCTTGGACTCGTACATCCGCTTCCTCGCAGACTCATAGAGGAGTTTGCCTCTAAGGTTGATAAGTTATATATTGTCGAAGAACTCGAGCCTGTAATCGAAGAGCAGGTCAAAAGCTGGGGGATAGAATGTGTCGGCAAGGAACTGCTGACTGTTCAGGGAGAGTATTCAGCAAATCTGCTTCGCAAGGCACTGCTGGGGCAGAAGCTTGATATCGAACCCGCTGCGGATGTTCCCGCACGCCCGCCGATACTGTGCCCCGGATGCCCTCACAGGTCCGTATATCATGTGCTCAAGAAGCTTAAAAAGCACGCTGCAGGCGACATAGGATGTTATACACTCGGTGCCGTGGCACCGCTTCAGGTGGTGGAGACCTCGGTGTGCATGGGATCTTCGATCTCAACGCTTCACGGACTTGAAAAAGCCAAGGGATCCGAGTATGTTAAGGACTGGGTTGCGTGTATAGGAGATTCGACTTTCCTTCATACAGGTGTTAACTCACTCATGAACATGGTCTATAACAAGGCTACCGGAACCGTGATCATAATGGATAATTCCACCACGGGAATGACAGGCCATCAGGACCATGCGGCAACCGGACTGACCCTCATGGGCGAGGAGACATATATGATCAACATATATGAGCTGTGCAAGGCCATGGGTGTTAAGTATGTCAGAGAGGTTGATGCCTTTGACATGAAGGGACTTGAGGAGGCAATAAAGGAAGAGACCGCGCGTGATGCCGTATCCGTTATCATTGCCAAGTCTCTGTGTGCACTTCATAAGGACTTTGTTCCAAAGGGCAAGTGCAAAGTCGATAAGGACAAATGTAAGAAATGCGGAATGTGCATGGCTTCGGCCTGCCCCGCTATACATAAGGATCCGGAAGGGTTCGCCGAAACGGATGAAACCCTTTGTAACGGATGCGGACACTGCATGCAGTGCTGCCCGTTCGGAGCCATAGAATTCATTCCGAATAATTAGGAGATCGCATGGAAACAAAAAATATCATGATAGTGGGCGTCGGAGGACAGGGCACACTTCTGACCAGCAGAATACTGGGTAACATGACGAGAAAAGCAGGCTATGATGTGAAGATATCAGAGGTTCACGGAATGGCCCAAAGAGGAGGCTCTGTTGTTACCTATGTCAGGTACGGAGATAAGGTTGCGGAACCGATAGTCGAAGAAGGCTGTGCAGATGTCCTGATCGCATTCGAGAGACTCGAAGCATTAAGGTATGCCCATTTTCTTAAAAAGGACGGTGTGCTCATCGTCAATGATGTGAGGATGGATCCCATGCCGGTAGCTATCGGTGCTGCCGAGTATCCTGCCGATATTATTGAGAATCTCTCAAAGAAATACAAGGTGATAAGCCTGGATGCCAAAGCAGAAGCGATAAAGCTGGGAAATGCCAGAGTTTTCAATACTATAATAATAGGCGTGGCGGCTAAACGCATGGACTTTGACAAAGAAGCATGGATCGAAGTCATCAAGGAGACCGTCAAGCCTAAAACAGTTGATATAAACGTAGCCGCTTTCAATCTCGGATTCGACTTTATTTAGCCTGTATGCCCGGGTTATTTGGGCTGCAGGCGTCCTAAAAGAACAGGACATACAATAAGTATGTCCATGCGATAATAAAGTCGGATTTTAAGAAAGAAAGAGGTATCATTATGATCTGGAATGAATCTAAGGAGTGCATGAGCCGTGATGAGCTCATGAACCTTCAAAGCAAGAGACTGGTCAAGACAGTCGACAGAGTATATCACAACGTGGAGTATTACCGCAAAAAGATGCAGAATGTCGGCATCGAACCCGGTGATATACGCGGTATCGAAGATATTCACAAGCTTCCCTATACAACAAAGGACGATTTAAGGGACACATATCCTTTCGGACTGTTCGCTACTCCCATGAGTGAGATAGTAAGAGTTCACGCTTCGAGCGGAACCACCGGAAAGGCTACCGTTGTCGGCTATACCAGACGGGATATCGACATATGGGCCGAGTGTGTGGCAAGAGCCATGACCATGGCCGGTGTAGGCAGAGGCGATGTTGTACAGGTAGCATACGGATACGGACTCTTTACCGGAGGACTGGGCGCGCACTACGGAGCAGAGCATCTGGGCGCCACGGTCGTTCCTCAGAGTACCGGTAATACCAAAAAACTCATCACGATGATGATAGATTTCGGTGTAACAGCTATTGCATGTACGCCTTCATATCTGCTCCATATCGCAGAAACATTGGAGAATGAGAACCTGCTTGGACAGATCAAGTTAAAGAGCGCTGTCTGCGGCGCAGAGCCATGGACTGAAGCAATGAGACTGCAGATCGAGGACAGATTAAAGATCAAGGCGCATGATATCTACGGGCTTTCTGAGATCATGGGACCCGGAGTTGCATGTGACTGCGAATTCCATCAGGGACTTCATATAGCAGAGGATCATTTCTATCCCGAGATCATAGATCCCGAAACTCTGGAGCCACTGGATGCACATCAGCCGGGTGAACTCGTGTTTACAACTCTGACAAAAGAAGGCCTGCCTCTTCTTAGATACAGGACCAAGGACCTGACCTCAATAAGCTATGACAAGTGTGAATGCGGAAGGACCAGCGCCAGGATCAGCCGCTTCAAGGGCAGATCCGATGACATGCTCATCATCCGCGGCGTGAACGTATTCCCTTCACAGATAGAGGCAGCTCTGCTTGAGATGAGCGGAACAACTCCTCATTACATGATGATCGTAGACCGCGTAAACAATCTTGACACTCTGGAAGTTCAGGTTGAAGTTGAGGAAAGATTCTTCTCCGACGAGATAAGAGAACTCGAGAACCTCACAAAGCAGATAGCCCGCACAATACAGATGGCTATAGGTCTGGCCGTTAAGGTCAAGCTGGTTGAGCCAAAGACACTGGAGAGATTTGAAGGCAAGTCAAAGCACGTTATCGATAACAGAAAATTCTTATAAAGGGGGTACTACAGCATGAAACAATTATCGGTTTTTCTCGAGAACAGGGAAGGCAGGCTGGAGGAAGCCCTGCGCATACTTAAGGAAAAGAACATTAATATAATCTCTATGAGTGTGGCCGACACAGCCGAATATGGTATGTTAAGGCTCATAGTAAATGACGTGGAAGCAGGCAGGGAAGCATTGTTAAATGATGGATTCTCAGCACATCTGTCGGATGTTATAGCTGTACGGCTTCCCCACGTTGTCGGATCATTGCATGATGCATTGAGCGCGCTTTCAAGGGCCGGCATCAATGTAGAGTATCTTTATGCCCTGTGCACTAAAACGGACGAGGCTGCCATAGTCATTAAACCGTCAGATCGCGAGGGTGCCGCAAAAGCTCTTACTGAAGCGGGATTTAAATTCTTCACGGACGGGGATCTGTTTTAAATGAAGATTTCGGGAACGGAATTTAAGAATTTTTTGTTCAGAAAGCCATTTTTAAAAAGACTGATACTAATGCTCATAGGCGTAACCGTCATGGGCATTTGTGTTTCTGTGCTCAAACTGACGCATCTGGGCACGGATCCGTGCTCTGCCATGAACTACGGGCTGTCACTTCGGACCGGACTGCAATTCGGACATATACAGGTCATAATAGCGCTGGTGCTGTTTGTCATCGTTATCTTTTTTGATTGGTCGAGACTGGGTATAGGGACGATAGGGAACATGCTCGTTGTGGGCTACGTGGCGGATCTTACCACATGGTTTACCGAAAATGTCCTTCATATCACGGTACTTCCCAATCTCGCGGTCAGAGTGGTAGTAATGCTAATATTTGTATTCATTTTCGTAGTGGCTGTGGCACTTTATATCAACTCAGGACTGGGGGCTTCGGCATATGATGTTCTTCCGTATATAATCAGGGACAGATTATCCAAAGCTTTGAACCGGAGAGTATCTTTTACTCTGGTCAGGATAGGCTATGATGCGTTCTTTACGGTAGTAGCCTATCTGCTGGGCGGAGAAGCCGGTATAATCACGATTCTGATGGTGCTGATGCTGGGCCCGGTCATCAACTGGATGGCTAAAGTTATAAAGAAGATATTAAAACTTTAAAAGACATGAATCCAAGGAATTACCAGCAGGAACTTGATCGTATCCTGTCGGATGAGAGCAATTACAAAAAAAAGCTTCTGCTGCACAGCTGCTGTGCGCCGTGCAGCTCCTATGTGCTGACATATCTGAGTTCCTTTTTTGACATCACGGTCTATTATTATAATCCGAACATAACCGATGATTCCGAATACCTGCACAGAGTGTCAGAACAAAAGAGACTTATCGATACTCTTAATTCGGACGGATTTATCCCCGAATGGTCTGCCAGGCAGAGTGAGAGGATAAATATAGGTTTTATTGAAGGACCGCATAATGTCGAAGAGTTCTACAGGATATCAAAGGGACTTGAGGACGTTCCCGAAGGAGGCAGCAGGTGTGCAGGCTGCTTTTACCTTAGACTTAAAAAGACGGGTGAGCTCGCCAAAGAGATGAGATTTGACCTTTTTACGACCACTCTGACGATCAGTCCGCTTAAAAATGCACCTCTTATCAACTCAACAGGAGAAAGGATCGCAGAGGAGCTACAGAGCGCAGAAAATGATGATTTTGCACCTGCGTGGATGCCATGTGATTTTAAGAAAAAGGGCGGATATGCCCATTCTATCGAGCTTTCCGCCAGATATGATCTGTACAGACAGAATTTCTGCGGATGCGAGTTTTCCAGACGAGATTGATGTATACAGGCTGTTTGAAGACATGGTAAAATATTAAACATGGATAAAGGGGCAAATAAGAAAAGGATCAATTACATACTTCTGTGCGCCGTTTTTTTATATGTGGCTATACTCATAGCTGGATTTGTCGGCAGAAATATCCTGAAGAACGGATCGTACGATACCGGTCGGGTGTTTGATTACTGCTTTGCCATAGTCATGATATTGCTGGCGCTGGTTATTATTGCCGCACTTATTGTAATCGAGATCATAAACAGCAAGCTTGATGATCTCCAGACAGAGGCCAGACAGGTTGAAAATGCTGAGGAAGCCAACAAAGCAAAGACGGAGTTTCTGGCCAATATGTCCCATGAGATACGTACTCCCATTAACTCCATCCTGGGAATGAATGAGATTATAATACGCGAGACCGAGCAGGAAGAAATAGCAGAGTATGCCGAGGATATCAAAGGCGCCGGAGAAACCCTACTTTTCCTTATCAATGATATACTCGATTTTTCGAAGATTGAATCCGGCAGGATCGACCTTTATGAGAGGGAATATGAATCTGCCTCTTTGATATACGATCTTAACAACATGATCTCCGTCAGGGCCAGAAACAAGAAGCTGGAATATGTGTCACATATCTCCCAGAATATACCCGCAGTCCTTCGCGGTGACAAGAACCGCGTACAGCAGATAATCATCAATCTTTTGACCAATGCAGTCAAGTATACGGATGAGGGTACCGTGACTATGAGCATGGAATGGGATGAAGAAGCCGGTGCATTGCGAGTTAGTGTTGCTGACACAGGCAAGGGAATAAAGGATGAGGATAAAGAGGTTCTTTTTGAGAAATTCAGGAGAGTCGATCTTGAGAGCAATATCAATATAGAAGGTACGGGACTCGGACTTGCCATATCCAAAATGCTGGTAAACCGGATGAACGGGGAGATATCCTTTGAATCGGAATACGGCAAGGGCTCCGTATTTACGGTTGTCATCCCTCAGGGCAGGATCGGTAAAACACTCATTGGCGACTATAAAAAACCAACACGAAGATATAAAAAGTATCAGGGAAAATTTACTGCACCGGAAGCGAGGATACTGGTCGTAGATGATACCAAGACCAACCTGACTGTGATAAAGGGACTGCTTAAGAACACGAAGATCACAGTCGATATTGCCATGGACGGGCCGACATGCCTTGATATGGTCAAAGACAACACTTATGACATCATTTTCCTGGATATTCGAATGCCTGGAATGGGTGGAGATGAGGTCCTCGACCGGATCAACAAAGGAGGCTTGAGGCGCGGAGTTCCCATTATAGCGCTTACAGCAGATGCGCTGGCTGAATCCCGGGAAA
This sequence comes from Lachnospiraceae bacterium, assembly GCA_024681595.1. Lineage (GTDB taxonomy): Bacteria > Bacillota > Clostridia > Lachnospirales > Lachnospiraceae > JAILLW01. The sequence continues at coordinate 3,937 of JAILAN010000095.1, read as the reverse complement.
AGTACCTGGCTATGGGATTTACCGGATATCTGTCAAAGCCTGTTAAACCGGAAATACTGGAGGATACGATTATTCAGTTCCTGCCTGATAACAGGATAATCCTCTCCGATGGTAGTAAAAAGGAAGGCGTTATCGAGCGCAATCAGGTTGAAGGACTGTTCATGCATCTGGGAGAGTACATCATGTCTGAGAACGAACCTGCTCTTGCCAGTATGCTGGGGGCACTTAACCGTTTTGAATTTCCGGGTATTTATCAGGAAAAATTCGACAGGTTAAGAGATGCCTTTGAAGTACGTGACTACACCGGAATGAAGGAGATTTTTGCGGAAATAAAAAAGGCTGCTCCCGCAACAGGAGAGCAGCAATAGGTCACATCTTGTCGGGCGCGGCAAAACCAAGTATGGCTATGCAGGTTTCAAGGATATCCTTAGTGAGCTTCAAAAGACCTGTATAGCTTTCTTTTTTTGCTTTATCATCTTCGGTCGCTATTTTGACCTCATGATAGAAACGGTTAAAGGTATTGGCTGTTTCGTAAATGAAGGTACAGATCCTGTTGGGTGCGATCTCTTCGCACGCGGATCTTATCATGGCGCTAAAGCCCGATAACTGCATCATGAGAGACTTTTGTGTCGGTTCATAACAGCCGGATACGACGGCGTTTTCCACATCAAAGCCGTCACTTTGCAGCCTGCTCAGTATAGACTTTATCCTGACTATGGTATAGAGGATGTAGGGGCCGGTATCGCCCTCAAAGGATGTGAATTTGTCCATATCGAAAATGTAGTCCTTGGCAGGCTGGTTAGACAGATCTCCGTACTTGATCGCAGCCAGGGCAACAATATTTGCTATGCTCTTTGCTTCATCTTCGCTCATCTGCCTTGACTCCATGATACGCTCATAGGTCATGTCATTAATATCGGAAACGAGCTGCTCGAGCCTCATGACACCACCCTCGCGTGTTTTGAACGCATGTCCGTCCTTGCCGTTAACGGTTCCGAACCCTATATGCACGAGGTCTACATCATCCCGTACAAGGCCGCTTTTTCTGGCGGCACGGAAGACCTGCTCAAAATACAGGTCCTGACGCTTATCGGTCAGATAGACCATCTTTACCGGAGCGTATTTCTTTTCACGGTCCATGATCGTAGCCAGGTCAGTGGTGTTATACAAAGATGCTCCGTCAGATTTTATAACGATGCAGGGAGGCATCTCCTTGGTATCGGTATCCTTTTTGACATCGATGACCCAGGCTCCTTCTGAAAGGTGCATGTAATCGTTCTTTTTAAGATAATCTATCATCTCGGGGATTATATCCTGAACATCGGATTCACCCTTCCATAGTTCAAAATGAACATCCAGAGAATCATAGATCCCCTTCATGTTACCTACGGATATTTCCATGATGCTCTTCCACAGGGCTCTGTATCCGCGGTCCCCGCTCTGAAGCCTTAGCGTAGCTTCCATTGCTTTTTCCTTATACGCGGGATCCTCCTTTGATTTGGAAGAAGCGGTAGGGTAGAGCTCGCCGAGTTCCGCTATGGTCACGGGTGCTTCCTTGGGATATTCACCTGTATAGCTTTCGTCAAAATACGGAAGATCAGGCTTGCGTTCCTTAAGCTCTGTTATAACGAGCCCCATCTGAAGTCCCCAGTCGCCCATATGGATATCGCCTATGGCATTGTAGCCGCAGAAGGCAAAGAGTCTCTTAACAGCCTCACCTATAACAGCCGAACGAAGGTGGCCGACATGCAGTGCCTTAGCGACATTTGGCCCGCCGTAGTCAACGATCACGGTCTTTTTATCCGACGGAGTATCAAGACCGTATTTATCTGCTCCGGCCATTTTGCTCACATACGATGAAACAAAGGACGGCTTGAGCACCAGATTAAGGAATCCGGGCATAACAGCCTCCGCACTTTCAAAGACTTCGCTGCCTTGCAGCATTTCGGAAACCTTTTTAGCAATCTCGATGGGTGCGACTTTGTATTTTTTGGCACCAGCCATGGCACCGTTACACTGATATTCGCATAGATCCGGCCTGTTTGATACACTGACGCGGCCCAGTTCACGATCGTAACCGGCCTTTTCAAAGGCGTTTTTCATCTCTTCACTTATAACTTCCAGAAATTCTTTCATAATCTATCCTCCGTAGCAACAGATCTAAAGCTTGCTGATCATCATCTTAAGAGCATATCTTCGGTATAATAGCCCGAATCTATGAGTATATCTTTGTAGTTATCCGCTTCTGCCCAGACACATTCGCACAGGAATGACGGCACTGTCTTTGCTCCGTTATCGTAGGTATAGGTGTCGTTTACGTCAACGTCAATGCCTCTGATTATCTGACCGGCCATTTTGACTGCCTGTGAAGCGAGAATACGGGTATCCTTAAACACGGACATCGACTGCCTGCCGCTTATTATGTTCTTGACATTCAGTATGTCACAGTCCTGCCCGGTTATCACAGGATATGATCCTGTATAGTTTTCCGCGAGCGCATTTTCAACACCGAGTGCGGTTGAATCATTTGAGCAAAGCCATGCATCGATATCGGCATTTTTATAGTAGGTCTTTATAATATCGGCTGCACGGCGTTCGGCTTCGTCTGTGGACCATGCAGGAGTACATATTTCTTCGATCGTCCACTGGTCGGACATCACATTGAGCTTCCCTTCATCAATATAGGGTTTAAGAATATCCATAGCTCCGTTATAGTAGAATCTGACATTAAAGTCAGCCGGATCACCCGTGGTCATCTCTATATTGAAGGGACCGGGGTTGTTTTCAAGATCCAGTGCTTCAACAATGTATCTGCCCTGAACCGTTCCTATCATGTAATTGTCGAATGTAACATAGTAGGAGATCGCATCTGTGTTATATATGAGGCGATCGTAGGCGATCACTTCGATTCCTTTTTCCTTAGCATCAGTTAGCGGCTCGTTAAGTGAGGATCCGTCGATCGCTCCGATTATGATCACATCGCATCCTGAATCTATGAGGTTGTAGATCTGACTGATCTGAGTGTAGACATCATTTGAGGCAAAAAGAATCTCTGTGTCAAACCCGGCATTGGAGAGCTCCTTTACCATCTGCTCACCGTCGTTGGCCCATCTCGAAAGATCTTTGGTGGGGAGTGCTATCCCTACTTTGGGATTGTCACTTGCCTTAGCATCAGGAGTAGGTGCAGGTGGTAAGTCTCCGTCCTTATTTAATGAAACGGAATCAGCTTTTTTCTTTTTCTTTTCGCCGGATTGTTTGCCGCAGACTCTGCATTTGCCCTTTTTGTCGAAGTCATGCGGGATCTTATCCTCACCACGCTCGCCACAGACACTGCAGTATCCGCGCTCGGTGCATGTCGGTTCGACCCATTTGTGACCGAATATCTTACATCTTAACTCGGGCTTCGAGTAAAAAAGGAAGAAAACGATTGCAGCAGCTGCAAGTATAGCCAGTATTAAGGCAAGCAAAATGAGCCTTTTTGCTTTTTTCTTCGGTTTATCATAACCGGAAGGCGCAAAGTCCGGATCTCTTTCAACCGGAGCGCCGCATAAATTACAAAACTTCGCATCGTCAGGTAATTTATTTCCGCATTGGCCACAATACATATATATTCCCTCAAATCTGAATCAAAATCCTAATTACCGATCATTCCGTTCCCGGCACGATCGTAATCCTGAAACCATATTATATCATAACATCACATTTACCCTTTATTTTTTTAAGATATTTTTGTATATTATTGTAGTAGGCACGATTAGTACATCGGTAGTACATCGGCTTCCCAAGCCGAGGAGGCGGGTCCGACTCCCGTATCGTGCTTTTTAAGTGTCATAAATAATAGGGCGCTATGTGCTTGCACAAAAGCGCTCTATTATTTATGACACGCCCTCCGGGCATGAGCGTGTAGCGAAACGAAGTGAAGCGGAATGCGAATGCC
>JAILAN010000043.1 GCA_024681595.1 Lachnospiraceae bacterium | reverse complement strand
TGGAATTATAAATACCACGAAGCTCGCTCTTTTTATGAGTGTCGTACTTACTGACACTGCTGTTAGGCGCATATGTGGTTAGATAATGGTTATAGACATTGTCTATTGCAGAATTATATGCCATACAAGCCCCCTCCTTTCTTCCGTGATTCATGCTTTGCAGAAAATCCGTTTCTGCTATTGAGAACAACCTCAGCGCATGAGGGCAAGATATGCCTACTATGTTACCTTCATGCTATCATGCCAAAACGGCGAATGCAAGCGATTTTTTCGATATTTTTGTGGATTTTTGCGAGTATTTTTTGTGCATTGTGGATAATATTTCTTCCTATTACAAAATATTGTGGTCGTGTAAGACAGGATAGGATCCTGAAAAAATAATCCTGTAAAAGTAAAATATGGTTGACGATGAAGCGTTGATGTGCTATATTTACCTAGCGTGGAGCCGAAAGGGCTCTATTTTTGACGCGTAATGATCAGCAATATCTAATTGGAGGACACGGATATGCGTACTAAGATTACACTGGCCTGCACAGAATGTAAGCAGCGTAACTACAATACCACAAAGGAAAAGAAGAATCATCCCGACAGAATGGAGATCAAGAAGTATTGCAGATTCTGCAAGGCTCATACATTACACAAGGAGACTAAGTAATGGCAGACGATAAGAATAAAGTCAGCTTCTTTAAAGGCGTTAAGGCTGAGTTTGCCAAGATAACCTGGCCCGATAAGGACGACCTGCTCAAGGAATCGGTAGCTGTTGTCTGTATCAGTGCTGTACTTGCAGCTCTGATCGCTCTGTTTGATACTGCTATTCAGTACGGTATCAACTTTATGTCTACATTGTCTTTCTAAGGAGCTAAGATATGTCAGAAGCAAAAGTAAAAGCTATTAATCTTCAGGCCTTAAAGAGTGCGATACCTGAGGTTAAGGAGGTACCTGTTTCCAAGAGGAACAGAGCACCCAAGCCTGTCGAAGAACCCAAGCCCGTTTTGGAAGACGGCGTTATCGAAGAGGGAGCTGCCATTGCAGACGGCGAACAGCTCGATGAGAACGCTGCCAGGGTCAAGGATGCCGACTGGTATGTTGTTCATACCTATTCGGGATATGAGAACAAGGTTAAGGCTAATATAGAAAAGACCATTGAGAACAGATCTTTGCAGGACGAGATCCTGGAGGTTCGCGTTCCTATGGAAAATGTCGTTGAGATGAAGAACGGATCACGCAGAACGGTTGAAAAGAAGCTTTTCCCCGGATACGTGCTCATCAATATGATAATGAACGATGAGACCTGGTATGTTGTCAGAAATACCAGAGGCGTTACCGGATTCGTTGGACCCGGATCAAAGCCTGTTCCGTTATCAGAGCTCGAGATGAAGCCTCTCGGTATCAGAACAGAGAATATCTCTGTTGACTTTGAGGAAGGCGACACGATCGTTGCTGTTGCCGGCGCTTGGAAGGATACCATAGGTGTCGTACGTCGTATGGATTTCGGCAAACAGACCGTTACGATCAACGTGGAGATGTTCGGCAGAGAGACGCCTGTTGAGATCTCATTTGCAGAGGTACGCAAGTACAGGTAATATCGGGAGCTTTCCCGTATTATATAAACGTTCGGCCTTTCATGGTGAAGGGCTGTGGGAGCGATAAGGACAGTATCATCCGATCGCGCCTGACCACGATGCATTTAAAGATGCATAGAATAAGGAGGTGCCATTATGGCAAAGAAAGTAGAAGGATACATCAAGTTACAGATCCCTGCCGGTAAAGCAACCCCGGCCCCTCCGGTTGGACCTGCATTAGGTCAGCACGGAGTTAACATCGTTGAATTCACAAAGCAGTTCAACGCCAAGACAGCAGATAAGGGTGACGTTCTCATCCCTGTTGTAATCACAGTTTACGCTGACAGAAGTTTCAGTTTCATTACTAAGACTCCTCCGGCAGCTGTACTGCTCAAAAAAGCATGCAATATCAAGTCAGGTTCGGGTGTTCCCAACAAGACTAAGGTAGCGACCATCTCCAAGGACAAGCTCAAGGAGATTGCTGAACTTAAGATGCCTGACCTTAATGCAGCCAGCATCGAAGCCGCAATGAGTATGATCGCAGGAACGGCCAGAAGCATGGGCATTACAGTAGAAGAATAAGGGAGGGTTTGACTATGAAACACGGTAAGAAATACACAGAAGCCGCAAAGCAGGTTGAACGCGGCAGCTTTTACGAAGCTGATGATGCTATAGCATTGGTTAAAAAGACTGCAACTGCCAAGTTTGACGAGACAGTTGAAGTACATATCAGAACAGGCTGTGACGGCAGACATGCCGAGCAGCAGATCAGAGGTGCGGTTGTACTTCCCAACGGAACAGGTAAGACAGTCAGAGTTCTGGTTTTTGCCAAGGGTGACAAGGTTGCCGAGGCAGAGGCAGCAGGCGCTGATTATGTTGGAGGAGAGGAACTCATCCCCAAGATCCAGAATGACGGATGGTTCGAGTTCGATGTGGTTGTTGCAACTCCCGACATGATGGGTGTTGTAGGCCGTCTCGGTAAGGTTCTGGGACCTAAGGGTCTCATGCCCAACCCCAAGGCCGGAACAGTCACAATGGACGTTACAAAGGCCGTTAACGATATCAAAGCCGGTAAGATCGAGTATAGACTTGATAAGGCTAATATCATACACTGCCCTGTAGGTAAGGCATCATTTACCGAGGAGCAGCTGTCTCAGAACTTTAATGCCCTGATGGATGCCATCGTTAAGGCTAAGCCTTCGGCTCTTAAGGGTCAGTACATCAAGAGCCTGACACTGGCTACCACGATGGGCCCCGGCGTCAGAGTATCTGTAGCTAAGTACTAAGCCCTGATCGAGATAGTTAAAAGCATTATGACCCCGACACGTTAGTGCCGGGGTTTTGTATAACAGGAATTCCGAAGGAAGGTTGAACAGGAACAGACTTTGCGTGAACAAAAACACTTGATTTACATAAATAAAAGTGTTATGTTAATCATATGGGTACAAAATATAGTAGGAGAACTGTATACAGGACACAAAAGAAGGGCAGTACAGGTGGACCGGGTACGGCTGTTGCTGCTTTTTTTATTACTCTTTTTTCTGTTGTACTCGTAGGCAGTGCTATCGTTGTAAGTATCGCACTTCCCAAGTATCTGAGGCTGCACAGGAATGAGCCTGTCAGCATAGTGACCTTTGTTGAGGCTATACCGGAGACATTAACGACTGAGGAGATCATAGAGGACCCTGAGGTTTTGGGAGCCAATGCTGTCAAAGAAAGATATGCGGATATCCTCAAGGATCAGGAGTACCTTAAACAGAACCGGATCTACCCCCAAAAAGGCGGGTCAAAGGACGTTGTTAAGCTGGGTTTTGTCGGAGATATCCTTTTTGATGATGAGTATGCTGTAACGGCTACCCTCAAGCAAAGAGGCGGAGTACTCTCATCAGCAATTTCTCCCGAAACTCTCGCTTATATGCAGAGCATGGACATCATGGTGGTCAACAATGAATTTCCTTATACACAGAGAGGAACACCGACCGCCGGCAAGACATATACCTTCAGGGCTGACCTTGATACAGTGAATTATCTTCACGATATGGGCGCCGATGCAGCGATAATCGCCAACAACCATATCCTCGATTACGGACAGGAAGGGCTGGAGGATACTCTGGTGACATTAAGCGCCGCCGGAATACCATACGTGGGCGCAGGACGTAACATAGAGGAGGCTTCTGCTCCGATATTTTTTATCGTTAACGATATTAAGATCGCGATCGTAGCGGCCACGCAGATAGAGAGAAATGATTATCCAAACACACTGGGTGCTACGGAAACATCGGGAGGCACGTTCAGGTGCTGGTCAGGTGACCTCATATACCAGAAGGTAGCCGAGGCCAAAGCCAATGCTGATTTTGTGATCGTATGCGTTCACTGGGGCACGGAAAAGGAAACATCACCCGACGGATATCAGTTAAAGCAGGGCCCGCTTCTTGCCCAGGCAGGTGCAGATGTCATAATAGGCGATCATCCTCATGTCCTTCAGGGAATAACATATTTTGACAACACTCCGTGCATATACAGCCTGGGGAATTTCTGGTTTAATTCATCGACACTGGATACCGGCATGGTAGAACTCGAGGTCACAAAGGATGGATTAAAGAGCTTTAAGTTTGTTCCGGGTATACAGTCCAAGTGCCAGACAGCATTTGTCGGAGGTACCGAAGGCACCAGGATAATAAACCATATGCGTAATCTCTCATCCGGAGTCATCATCGATGATAACGGATATGTATATAAGAAGTAAAAATTATTGACACGACCCGGCAGGTATGTTATTGTAAGCAAGGTCGCCATTGCGATCACGCCGAAGACAGTAGGAACCCCTTGAGGGTGTAAGCATAGCTCCTACCGAGGAAGAGTCAGAACATAGTATGTAATTGATTCCTTCTGTTCTTTTGCATTCAGAAGGTTTTTTACTTTATATGACCTTCGGCATCATTCTAATAAGGAGGTAAAGAAAAGTGGCTAAAGTTGAGTTGAAAAAGCCTATAGTTGATGAGATCTCAGCCAACATCAAGGATGCGCAGTCAATCGTTCTGGTTGATTACCGCGGTCTCACAGTTGAGCAGGATACCAAGCTTCGTCGTAATTTACGTGAAGCAGGCATCACCTACAAGGTTTACAAGAACACAATGATGAACTTTGCGTTCAAAGGAACCGACTTTGAAAGCCTTGCTCCCTATCTTGAGGGCCCCAGCGCTATTGCTATCTCTACAACAGATGCTACAGCACCTGCCAGAGTACTGAGCAATTTCGCCAAGGAAGCCGACAAGCTCGAGATCAAAGCCGGAGTAGTTGAAGGAACGATGTACGATGCAGCAGGCATCGCCCAGATCGCCAAGATCCCTTCAAGAGACGAACTGCTTTCAAAGTTGCTCGGAAGCATCCAGTCACCTATCACAAACTTTGCTCGCGTTATGCAGCAGCTTGCTGATAAGGGTGGTGCAGCAGGAGTGCCTGCTCCCGAAGCAAAGGAAGAAGCACCCGCAGCCGAGGCTCCCGCAGAG
>JAILAN010000008.1 GCA_024681595.1 Lachnospiraceae bacterium | reverse complement strand
CGGTGTTTATGAATCCGGAGTCCGGCTGGGAAAAGGGCAACGTAGAAAACAAGGTTGGCTATTCCCGAAGAAACTATCTTGTTCCAATACCGGAGTTTGATGATCTTAGCGGATATAACGTCGATCTCCTTAAGACATGCGATAGTGACATGGAACGGGAGCACTATAAAAACGGTCAGTTCATCAGCGAACTGTTTACGGAAGATTCCGGGAGCCTTACGCCCCTGCCTTCAATACCGTTTGATACTGCACGGTATGAACTGCTCAAGACCGATAAATATGGCAAATGTCAGCTTGATGGTAAATATATCTATTCCGCTTCACCAAGTGTTAAAGAATGCAATGTAACCCTACGTATTACATCCTCAACCGTGACCATCTTCGATGATCGCGGAAAAGAGATAGCATCGCACCGGCGCTTGTATGGTGAAGAGCGCGAAAGTATGGATTGGATCCCATACCTTAGATACATTGCCGGAAAGCCACGTTCACTCCGCAACAGCGGCATATATGAAATGATGCCACAGAGGATGCAGGTATATCTCGATAACTGCAGCAACTCTGATCGTGGTAGCGTATTAAAAACACTTGCAGAACTTACAGATCGTGATGGTTTTGAAAGTGCGTTGTTCACCGTTGATCAGGCACTTGATTATTCCGCAACGGATCCTGACAGTCTTCTGTCACTCCATAATCGGCTGTTCAGCGAACTGCCGGAGCTTCCCCGAATGGACACGGCTGCTGATGAAATGCTAGGAAAAATAATCCCGTTCTGTTCATCAGACCTGTCCTCATTGGATAAAGTCCTTATGAGGGGAGGTGAGCATCATGGATGATATGCAGGAGCGACTAGCCACATGCTGTAAATCTCTCAGACTTTCAAAAAGCCTCGCTGAACGCGCAATGAACCAAAGTGGCGATACGAATCAGGACTTTCTTTTATCTCTGCTTGAGGATGAGATACAGTATCGAGAACGTTCAAGGATAACAAAACTGATCAATAGTGCCGGATTCCCGAAAAGATATACAGTTTCCGATTTCCGCACGGATGAAGTAGATTTCCCTGAAGGCGTATCATACGAGAGCCTTCTTGATCTTGATTTTCATAAGAGCGGAAAGAACATAATCATGTACGGCGGAACCGGAACAGGGAAAACGATGCTCTCGATCCTGATTGGCATTGAGGCCTGCAAGAAAAATATACCGGTAAAGTTTTACCGTACTGCCGGGCTGATAAATCTTTTCTCCGAGAGCCATGAAAAAGGCACCCTTTCTAGTCTGAAGAAAAAACTTAATAAAGCCGACATCCTGATTCTGGATGAATTTGGCTATGTCCCATACGACAGGACCGGTTCACAACTCCTCTTTGACTATCTGTCAGAGATACATGAAGTCAAAGAAGTGATACTCAACACGAACCTGGAATTCTCACAATGGGTGAATGTCCTGTATGACCAGCGGATGACCACTGCTCTTATTGGAAGGCTCACACATCATGTGGAGCTTATACTGTTCCCCGGAACGAATAACCGTCTGCGCGAATCAAGCATCAATAAGGCAATGAGCCAGATGACCACCACAAAAAAGAAAGGGACTAGCCATGAAAAATGATAATGCAGTTATCAAGGATCAAAAATATATCGAAGCCCTGCGAATCAGCTACGAGAATCTTCTTGATGAGTACAGGGATATATCGCAGGATAACAAATCTCTTACTAAGGAAAACATGTATTACGCAGACTTCATAAGCTGGATGCATCTTGAAACTCAGTTTGAAGAATTCCGCAAAAACGCACATCTGCAACAGCCTGAAGATATGCCATTTCCTTATTACACAATGTAACTTATAAACAATGTTTGCAGCGGATGAACTCCGGTATCAGCCGGTACCGGAGACCGTTTGCAATTTTCATCATAATGATGATGCAACATTCATCAAAAGAGTTCTGCAACTTTTATTAAAAGGGGCTTGCAAAAAACATCAATGAACTTCTCATGTTTGCCTGAACGCGAAAAGCCGCTATATGTGTGCAAAAAAGCGCCAGTATGTATACGAGTAACGCTCCAATAACCAATGCAACAGCAGACCATGCGTATACTTTGATATCATTCAAGTTTTCTCCTTCTACAGCGCATCTTATGATCCTCCACAGCTCATAATATGGAATCAGCGTCATAACAGCGCTCACAGCTGCCAGACACCTTCCCAGCGTGATCAAGTTCTTATGCCCTCCCGCATATTTCCTGATCAGTTTCATGTGATCATACTTTTCTGTCTTACCCAACTTGCTTGTCCTCCCTGTTTGTTTATATATCTGATAATTATAGTTACCAAATGTTCATCGCGGTTAGCTATCGCTAACCGCAAATTGATAGCTAACAAAAATAAAAAGAGCCTTTCGGCTCTTTTATTTTATTCCCATTATCCTCAGCCAACCCGGCATGAAGAATTCTTGGACTGTATTAAGATATTGTATTACTTTTTTATCATCGTAATCATGTATGATCGGTTCAAAACATGCTGTCAGATATGCCGATAAAAGCATATGCAACTCCTCCTCACCAAGTTCTACAGTCTGATATCCTTTTCCTTTCAGATATCTTATCGCATCAAGAAATTCCTTCTGGTTATCTTCAACATAATCATGAATAAAATGTTCGTACTTTGTCCCGGCAGAGCGGGACATAAGAAGGATAAATTCATCTCTTCTGGGAAGGATCACATCCTTGACCATATCAACAAAGGTTTCACCAAATAATCCATTATCCGACGTTCCTTCTTCAAGGAGATCGTACTTCTTATCCGTATGTTTGGTGGTCCATTCCTTAATGCTTTCGATAAGAGGCTCCACCATGGCATTAAACATGGCTTCCTTATCAGCATAATGCCTGTATAGACCTGCAGAAGTCATACCGGCACGAGCTCCGATACTTCTTATGGACGCATCTTTATAGCCTTTTTCAAGGAACTCTTCCTTAATGGCTATCTTAACTTTTTCATGGCTTAACGTCTTATCTCTTGGCATTTATAACCCTCAAATGCATCAAAAAAAGTAATCATTGATAGCTATCAAAGATTACTATATTTCTATTTATTTGTCAAGAGCTTTTCAGTCTAATGCCTCAACCGAAGCCTTTACTGCCGAAGGATGCTCTAGCCCCATCTCACCAAGCAGCCAAAGTGCCTTGGACTTAATCTCCGATTTGCAAGAGAGGGGGTGCATTTGCACCCCCTTAGGAAGATTAACTTCCAATTAACTTTCTTAATGGGTATCCATATGGCAACATCCACTTGTATATGATACATTATTAATGATCATTTCTCCAGCTTCTGATCCACTGGTCAATATCTTCATTGAAACCACATCCTTAAAGTCAAATTCTGAAGAATCAAAATTATCCGGTTTTACTACAACAGTCTGAAGCTGATGCTTATACTCATATCTTCCTGTTATTATATCCTGCTTACAAAGCTGAACCGCGAGAGAATGATAAACCAGTGTCGGTACTTCTACACTGACCTTATTACCACTTCCATCCACGAGCTCCACTCTATAACCAAAACTTTCCTTCAGATCCTCTGTATCCTCTCTCATATCAGCTATGCCAAAAGAAATTGCACCTTCTGAAATATCGAGGCTCGGAAATGTAATCTCTACAGAAACCTCCTTCGAAGAGTCATCACTCTTCTCCCATGAGCATGACAG
>JAILAN010000126.1 GCA_024681595.1 Lachnospiraceae bacterium | reverse complement strand
TTTTGCGGATCGGGAACTTTTCCCATAGAAGCTGCTATGATGGCGGCCAATATAGCACCCGGAATGACGAGGGATTTTACCGCCAAAGCCTGGACGGGGCTTATCGATCCACGTGAGTGGGCCCTGTGTGTCGAAGAGGCAAATGACATCATTGACCGTAACATCTCAACAGACATTCAGGGTTATGACATTGATGATGAGATGGTAAAGATATCCAGGGCAAATGCCAGAGCGGCCGGCGTGGAGGATCTGATACATTTCCAGCGTAAAGACGTAAGAGAAATGTCACATGCGAAAAAATACGGATTCGTCATAACCAATCCGCCCTATGGCGAACGACTGGAGGATCGGGAATCCGTTGAAGGAATATACAAGACCCTGGGTGAGAGGTTTAAAACACTGGATTCATGGTCGCTTTATGTGATCACGTCTTATGAAGATGCCGAAAAAGCCATGGGATTAAAAGCCTCTAAAAACAGAAAGATATATAATGGGATGATGAAGACATATTTCTATCAGATTCCCGGACCCAAACCACCAGGAAAAAACGAAAAGAACACGTTATGATAAACGACAATAACGAAATGGAACTGCTGATCAGACGAACAGCCAGATACAGTATCATATTTCTGACAGTGGCCATGGTGGCCATTGTCTATTTTGGTATGACCAGAGTTATTGAAATATCCGGCATTGCCCAGGATGACGTTAACGGCAGTGAACCTCGTGACAGTGCGACGACCGCGTATGAAAAGCAGAATATGCTGATATTTGATACTTCATCAGAGTACACGGATTACCTCGGCATACCCCTTCCTGAGGGAACGAATGCTGATGATGTTTCTATCGAGAATCATTATATGGATCATCAGCTCTACATCAGGGTCAATTGCGAAGACACTGAGTTTTACAGGAACAACGCTCTGACCGGAAACCGGGAGGGTATTAAAGAAGGCTCATTTGAAGAAACCGAAACCGGAGTCGACCTTAAGTTCGAAGTGGACAATGTATATGAATACAAGACTGTGCTCGAAAACAACGGACTTTACATCAGCTTTTATTCACCCCGGGAACTGTATGACAGGATCATAGTCATCGATCCTGCCTGCGGAGGAAATGACACTGGTGTCAGCAACAAGGTGGTAGTGTCTGAAGGCTCGGGTGAGGAAAGCCTTTATGAAAAGGATGTTAATCTCAGGGTAGCCAGACGCCTTAAGGAAATGCTGGATGATACTCAGATAAAGGCATATTATACCCGAATGGATGATGTTAATCCCTCGATCGATTCAAGGGTAGAACTGGGCAATACGATCCGGGCGGATGCCTATATCAGGATAGAAGTCGACAAAAAGGAAGACTCATCATTGTATGGAGTTACGTGCAGATATAATGATGAATACTTTATCCCGGGCTTTGGAAACGTTCAGTTGGCTGATATTATTGAAAAAGATGTCGTGACGGCAGTTAAGGGCAGGGCGCTCGGCCTGGTCCCTTATGCAGAGGAAGATCAGACACTGATGCGCTCGACTATACCTTCATGTACGGTCATGGTGGGATGCATATCCAATAAACAGGAGGCGATACTGCTATCGCGCGATGATTATATAGATAAGATCGCGCAGGGAATATTTAACGGTATAGCCGCCATATATGAGCAGAAGTGAGCAGGAGTTGGATCAAGGAAGAAAAGTATGGAAATAGTATTTGCTACAGGAAATAATAACAAGATGCATGAGATCAGAAGGATATACAGTGACCTTAAGATCAACGATCAGAAGGTCGAGATCTACTCCATGAAGGAAAAGGGAATTGATATCGATATAGTCGAGGACGGAAAAACATTTGCGGAGAACGCGATCATAAAGGTCAAAGCCGTTGCGGCGTGTCTGCCGGGAAGCATAATCCTCGCGGATGATTCGGGCCTGGAGATAGATTACATCAATAAAGAACCGGGGATATATTCAGCCAGATACATGGGCGAGGATACCCCCTATCATGAGAAGAATCTGAATCTGATCGACAGGGTTAAGGATGCTGTGGGCGAAGAACGCTCGGCAAGATTTGTATGTGCTGTGGCCGCTGCACTTCCTGATGGCAGTGTTATACACACTACTCAGACCATGGAAGGACGCATAGCATATGAAGAAAGGGGCAATAACGGGTTTGGGTATGATCCGATCTTCCTCGTGCCTCCTTATGAGCAGACTTCGGCAGAGCTGAGCGAGGATGAGAAAAATGCGATCTCGCACAGAGGAAAGGCTCTTCGTGCGATGAGGAAGATGTTAGAGGACTATTTTTCAAAAGCCGGGTGAAAGGCACATATAAGAACCTGACTATAAGAGGCAGACGGAATTCCCCGAAGGGCTTGTGTATAGATGAAAGTATTGATAGTAAGCGATACTCACAGATACGATAAAAACTTTATAAGAGTACTGGAAGAGGAAGGCCCTGTAGATATGCTGATCCACTGCGGGGATATCGAAGGAAGCGAGGAGTATTATGAGCAGCTCGTCGACTGTCCCGTTCATATGGTCGCTGGCAACAATGATCTGTTCTCAGATCTTCCGGATGAGGATATCTTTATGATCGGCCCTCACAAGGTATTTCTGACACACGGACATCACTACTATGTATCCTTAGAGAATCGAATACTGGTAGAAGAAGCACAATCACGTGGAGCCGACATAGTCATGTACGGGCATATACACCGCCCGATCATTGATATCAGAGGTGACATTACTGTCATAAATCCAGGCTCTCTTACATATCCTAGACAGGAGGGCAGGCTGCCTTCGTATGTCATAATGGAGATCGACAAATCCGGCAGAACGGATTACCGGCTGAAGTTTCTGGAAGACTGAACAGGTAGCAGATATCGCCGTTTTTACGAGGATCTTCACAACGGGGACGTGATATTCTTGACAGGTTTTCTGTCCTAAAATATAATCTTTATTCGTAACGGGGTGTGGCTCAGCTTGGCTAGAGCACCTGCTTTGGGAGCAGGGGGTCGCAGGTTCGAATCCTGTCACCCCGACGCTGGAAACCCTTGATTTTACTGGGTTTCCATTTTTATTTGGGGCGATTTTGGTTAAGATTTTGGTTAAGATTTGGTTAAGA
>JAILAN010000108.1 GCA_024681595.1 Lachnospiraceae bacterium | reverse complement strand
ATAGCATATCAGAAAATCATTCAGATAACATTTCTGTCTAAATCTTTAGAATCGATGCTTATTCCAACAATCAATAACATTAATAAGCAGGATTCTGAAGAAATGAAGATTCCTGCCAGCCATTACGTAAAGGAGGAATCTTATGTTACTAACAAATGGAGTATCAGCCATACGCTGGACGCTGATCCGATCTTTGACCGGGAGGCTTGCAATGAAAACGTCAGTATACGAAGGATATTATGATGGAAAAAATATCATAACGGATGCAAAACTAGAAAAGGATCAAAGGGTAAGGATCATACCGGTTGATTCTGCTGCAGGAGCTCTGCATCAATATAAAGATGTTTCCAAAATCTCCCGCGAGAAGGAGGTGTTTGCCAATGAAATGGTTAAGAAACATAGTTGAAGGTTATATTTTGGATGCAAATTACATCTGCAGATACTTACTGGAAGATCAGTATGATCAGTTTCTGGCTGCAAAGGAGCTGATTGATAATAACAGGTGCTGTATTAGATTTGAGATACTTGAAGAAGTTGTATATGTTTTGGAAAAATTGTATGAAATACCGCGCGAAGAGATAAAGACAAGTGTTTTAACAATTCTTAACCGGATCAATATCCGCACATCTGACAACAGAGTAATTGAGGAAGCATTTCGAGCTTATTCCCAGAAACCCAAGATAGATTTTGTTGATTGTTTACTGTATGGCTATTATAAAGCTGGGTATAAGGTAGCTACATTCGATAAAAAGTTGCAAAAAAGGATGAATATAATTGTTTCATAAACCGGAAATGGATGTACAAATTTGACTTGATAATATATAATAAATATCAACGAGGAAGGCTCGTGATTATTGCAGAGATGGCGCTTTAGAAGCCCCTGTTTATGCGGGTTCCCAGACCCGACCGTAGAAATGGAGTTAGCCCGACACAGGGCATCAAACAAAAGAATACCCCAAGAACATTTGTTTGCGGTATTTATAGGACACCTTATCTTTTATGCTTATAGGCGTAGGGATGAGGTGTCCTTTTGATTGAAAATCATTGAATCCAAGGAACCTCGGAAGAGCATCAAAACGGAGGTTACAAAATGAAAAGAGAAGAGATCATGGAACGAATGAGTTATGTGCTTCACGGAGAGTATTTAAGCCGGGTTACGACGTTCAGGAACGAAGAAGGCGAAACGGTGATCAAGGTGGACCTTCATGGAATGTGCAGGGAATCGGCCCAGAAGTCACTCAACAATATCATCGCGATTTTCAGGATGCCGTTCATACTCGATGTGGTCCACGGATATAACGGCGGAGTCGTTATCAAGAAGATGATCAGAGAAGACTTAAAGAGTTCAAAGATATCGGGATTTATATCACCGGCATGGAATCCCGGCGAAACACTGATGAGGATAGCATAAGGGAAGTGCCCGAAAATCACGCAGAGGAGGCATTATGTGGACATTATTAACCATTCTTATGATCTGGTGGATCATCAAAAAAGTTAGGAATAGTAATTCGCATAACACGACAACTTACACCAGAAGAGAATATAAAAGAGATCAACGCCTGTATAAGAAGGAGATGAAGAGGCTCCGGAAAGCACGGGAGCGCGCCGAGATGGACGCATGGGAAGATATGATGGCCTGCATAATAGCTTGCAGTGACGAGTGGGATGTTTAAAAAAAGGGGAGTATAAACAATGATCGTAATGAACAGTTATCGTTACAACTATGAAATGGAACTCTGGGGATTGAAGGACATTACTGTCAAGGGACTACTTGATTGCTGGGAGGACATATATAGATATGCATCCACGGAAGAGTCGGAGGATGATGTGTTTTTCTTGGCTGATTGTCTCGATGTTCTGAATGAGAAGGTTAAAGCCCTGTCGGCTTCAGAAGGGGCGATAGTTATTAGTAAGGCCAGAGCGGACCTAGATGCGATCAGTATAGGGGAAGCGGTGTTAAGACTGGCAGGATAGCGTCTGTAGGGGCCGCAAAGAAGAGGATAGGAATATGACAAAGGGCCAAAGGCCCGAAAATCATACCAAGGAGGATCGAACAATGAAAGACACACTTATTACAATTACAGGACTTAATTTCAGGTTTGGAAGCGATTTCTTAAAGAAGGGCATGAAGGTCAAGCTTGTAAAAGAGCCTGAAAACGAGTTTGACAAAGAGGCTATCAGGGTTGAGCTCAAAGGACTCGGCACTATCGGATATGTTGCGAACAGCACAAAGACGGTTGTGGGTGAGAGCATCAGCGCCGGGAGGCTTTATGACAGGATTGGCAGGAAGGCAAAGGCGAAAGTGATGATCAAGCTGGACAATGCCGTTATCTGCAAGGTGTTGGACAAAAGATGACAAAAAGAACCGTCCCTTTTGACAACTTTTGTCATCGGTTCCGAAGAGGTAAGAAACAATGGGTAAAGTACAGGTTATATTAAAAAAAGACTTTGAAGTCGACAGTTTAAGCGATCTTTCAAAACTGCTTAACGGGCCGGATAAGACAGAGATCAACTACAAGACGGGTAAGGACAAGATCAATATGGCCACGAGGCTGAGCATCATGTCTCTTCCGATGCTGTTTGCGATAACCATCATTTCGCTCGGGCTTCCGGTTGTTGAGTTTATCCTGATCGACGCTGTCGGGTTCCTGGCACTCATGGTTGTTGATGCGCTTTTCATATGCTTTTTTGACCATGTTGAGGATCTGTTTATAACGATGTGGTGGATGCTTATCGTTGCATGTTTTATTAGCTATTACCACTACATAACGCTGGTGGCATGGTTCAATCTGCTTATCACATGGATGCTTCTTCGGATCTGGGATTACAGGATCAGCAATATATGCAAAAAAGAGCTCCTCATCTGCGAGAGCAATTTCGTGGACATATGGATGGATCGCATTGAATCCATAAAGGTCGGCGACAGGAAATACATCCACAAGGTAGGTGGAGTAGAGATCGAAGAGGCGATAAGGCGCGATGAGATCATCGAAAAGGATAAGGACAGGCTGGCATATTTTGACAGGGAGTTCATGAGCCGCTTCGGTATGTATACCAATCCGAAGACCGGAAAGAACATCCAGGGAGCACAGGACTATTACGAGGCACTAGAAGCAACTGACGGAAGGGTCCCTGACCGGGGCAAGCTTACGTCGACTGAACTTGATGAACTGTTCGCAAAAAGGTTCTCGGATATATATAGAACTATAAGGGGCATGAAGGATTATCTCCTTGTATTTGACGAACAGCAGCGACAGCAGACGGTAAGATCCGATGAGCCGCAGTATTCCAAGGTCAGGTTTCGTATGGCGGTCGATGAGGATGAGGATGAAGAGGAAGAAGAGATCCATGACAAGGAATACTACATCGACCAGTTAAACAGCCTCGTTGGCATGGATAGCATCAAAAAAGACGTACAGGAACTTATCAATCTTGTTCAGATGCAGCAGTACAGGAAGGAAAACGGACTGAAGGATCTTCCGGTATCGCTCCATCTGGTGTTCATGGGAAATCCCGGTACCGGAAAGACGACTGTGGCACGAATACTTGCCAAGCTATACCGCGCGATCGGAGTACTTGAGAAGGGGCAGCTCGTCGAGACCGACAGATCAGATCTTGTTGCCGGCTATGTGGGACAGACGGCGCTTAAGACAAAAGAGAAGATAGAAGAAGCAATGGGCGGAGTACTGTTCATAGACGAAGCCTATACCCTGAACAAGGAAGGCAACGACTTTGGACAGGAGGCTATCGATACCATCCTTAAAGCGATGGAGGACCACAGGGACAAGTTCATAGTGATAGTTGCAGGATATCCGGAACTTATGAATAGGTTCATAAACAGTAATCCCGGCCTGCAATCAAGGTTCAACAAGTACTTTATGTTCCCTGATTATACGGACGATGAGCTTTACACCATCTTTAACAGGATGTGCGAGGACTATGACTACATCGTGGATGAAGATGCGGACATGTTTATCCGCAGCAGGATCATCGAACTTGAGAGAAAGAAGGGCACCAACTTCGCGAATGCCAGGGATGTGCGCAATATGTTCGAGAAGATAATAAGCAACCAGGCAACACGGGTGATGAACACCAAAGGCCTTTCGGACGAAGATATGATGACCATAACGGAAGAGGATCTGTAAATGGAAGAAGTAAGAAGTGATTATACAAAAATCATAAAAGCCATAAAAGTGCTGGTGATCCTGGCGCTGATCGCCTATGGGGGATACTCGGTATATACACTGTATCTGTTAATACCGGAGAAAATCACGGAGCATCTGCTTGTGGCTGCAGCGTTCGGTCTGGGAGGCCTTGTTGCCGGATTTGTTCCGCTTGGGCTGTTTTTCAGCCTTGCGGATGGAAAGGATGAAAGAGTCCCGAGATACATTTATACCGTGCTGCTTGCACTGTTTTCTATCCCTATCATGGTATACGGGGCGTACAGGTATAAACTGCAGCACCTTAACAACTACAGTATCGAAAACAATCAGATCCGCTACAGGTTATCTGCTACTCATACCGTTGATGACAGGGTGGATCCTGACAGCATGTGGAGAGTCTATTTCACCGATGAGTCACACAATGAGATCGACACTGAACAGATATATGAAGTGAGCAAATACGATGTG
>JAILAN010000081.1 GCA_024681595.1 Lachnospiraceae bacterium | reverse complement strand
TGCATAGACCGTACGGGTTTCAGACATTTCAAGCGTCTTGTCATATCTCCATGAATCCTCAGGATCGTGATGGCAGCTCACAGTAATGTTCGTAAATCCCAATCCGGGAAAAGCATCCATTGATTCTGAGAAATCCACTGTATTTCGCGCCATGTTCATAGAACCTGCGCTCACACCCAGGATCACGGCATGGCAGTCAAGCAATGCCTCGTAGCAGTCTTTTTCTTTTAGCAGTTCGAGCTGATCCTTGCAGGCTCCGCCACCCATAAGAAATATACAGTCGGCGTTTTCTATAAGCGCCTTTGCCTCTGAAGGTTCAGTGCGCTTATCTATTACGCTGTGCTTCTCAAACGGCATACCCTGTTTTACGAACATTTCATGCATGCCATCGCAATCATCATCATTTTGTGCATATTCAAGCGGGCAGGCAGTGATAAAAACGATGCTTTTGCGAACGGTCAACTCCCGACGCAGGCGATCTGTTATTTCTTCAGAAAATCGGTGTTTTGGAAAGCCGCTGAATACGGCCATTAATTCTTTTCTCATTTCTCTTCCCCCTGTACTTCAAAGCTATTTCCCGTTGCTGTTGTATTTATCCAGTGCTTCCTGCATTTGGGAATTCTCGGATTTTTCCTTCAGTTTTGTTATCAGCGCACTGATGGTCCTCGGGGACGGGGTTCATGGTCCAAAAAATGGTCCACTAACCCCGTCCCTATGGTTCATGAGTATCTGACTCTTATTGCAGGACGGACCGCCATGTGACTGTCAACATAGTTGCCGATCGTATCCGGTGATCTTAACCCGATATATTCCGCGTCATACTGATACTTTCCGGGTGTCCTCAACCACCAGTCGATACCGCAGTCCCTGATATCATCGCTGACGGCCATTGCCTCGGTATAAGAGAACAGATATACCTTGTCATCGGTGTCATTTCCGCAGTCCGTTTCATAATGAAAATCGTCTTTGGTAAATGTGTTATGTGTGGTCACTATCGCTGCTTTCTCTCCGTCACAGAATTTGCTGTTATAGAAATCCTCATTGAGCCATCTGCGCAGAGAACAGTTTTCCCATGTGATATCCGTTTTGGTGTCATTATATGGCATATCCGCAACCGGTCCCTGACAGAGCAACGTGCAGATACCATCCTCCTTGTCTGTTACATACCAAGTATATCTGCCGAATGTAACCACATCATCAATCTGCGAATCGGATATCGCCTGAAGCTCAGCCTCTACTTCCTCAGGAGTCCTGTTCATCATCGTCGGGGCCGGTAGATCTGCAATGCTAAGATTCAGTGCAGGACGGACGGCGCCGTAATCATTACCCGCAATATCTCCGCTGGGATCAATTACTCCATCCTTACCTTTACCGACATAAGTTGCATAGTCTGTATTTACCCCCGGTGATCTGAGCCAATACCACTGGTAACTAAGCTCGTACCACTTGCCGCATTTTCGCACACTGTCATCCAGGGCATTTGCCTCTTCCACGCTTAGCAGATAGATATAATCATCCGTGTCGTTTCCGCCGTCGGTGCCGTATTCAATGCTGTCGCAGGTGACATTGTGCGTCCTGGCGATCAGCGCCTTTTCCTCTTCCGTGAAGGTATTATAAAACTTCTCATTGAGCCAGGCTCGCACAGTAGATTCTTCCCATGTGACGGTGAAAATACCATATCCGGATTTTCTAAACGCCTGCTTTATCACAGGTTTTTCGCTCAAAAGCGTATAGCCAGCCTCTGTTTTGGCTATCACATACCACCTGATGTCTCCGAATACTACAATATCTCCCACAGATGCATCCGACAATTCCACCGCATCCTTAGGAATTTCATGATGTACGGCGACGCAGCCGGATATAAAGAATGCAAGGCCAAGTATAGTAACAGCTGAAAGAGTAAACAACATTTTCTTCGTCTTCATTTTCCTTATCAATCGCGATTTGTCATCAATAAAGCTGAAAAGTTAAAATGCTCCACAACAACAATTCATTTAACGTTGAGCAGCAAAAATCAGCAAATATCTCCATCATTATAGCAGTAAATATCCATTTTTCTCTAAGATCAACGATCGTAGTAATATCATTTTGATAAAGCCATCTCACTTCATCGTCCGTAAGCTTACCCGGATAATCACTGCGAACATATCTGAAATTCCCGGTAGGAAGCACTCTAGTATTTAATGCCGTCTGTAGTATC
>JAILAN010000062.1 GCA_024681595.1 Lachnospiraceae bacterium | reverse complement strand
AACCCTAAACCGGGAGTCACGCAGGTCACAGAGGACGGGCTGGAATACATGAATGTTGAGGAGTATCTGAAGAGTTTGACATGATTCTACGGTTAAAGAAAATGACAAAAGATGGTGGAATGATAGTGTTGGAGCGTACACTAAAGGAATGTACCGAAGATGAAATTATGTTGGGAACGGACATGGAGGCAAGGCTGCGATGAGAAAAATCTACATAAATATTTCATTATGCTATATGTTTGTTGTCCTGTTATTATGTAATGGATGCGGGGGATATGTCGGAGATGAAGTGGTATTGGATTCAGGTACAGGTGAAAAAGAATTATCAATAGCGATAGAGGATGCAGGCATAGCGAGCAGGCCTCCTGGTGTTTCATATGTATGTTTTTCAAAAGACCTTACACTTGATGATCTTAGTAATATGATACAAACACAGTATCCAACATCCGAAATCAATTTGTTGGATATAGGTATGCTTGTAACATTAAGAGATGATAATGATCGGTGCGATTATTATTGGATTTATGAAAACGGATATGTTGGAGAACACAAGTGGTTTTTGATGGATAATTTGAGATGCTGTTATAGACGTGATGAAAATTGGGATTCGGATGATGCTGACAGGTACCTTTTGTTTCCTAAATTCCTGGTGAGTAGTGATGCTTTTGTTCCAGGAACATATTTGTTCTGCGATAGAGAAATGTGTTGCGCAAATAATAATAGCATACAAGACTTCTATGATTTTTATACTGAGTCGGGTTATTATAATGTCGAACTCAAAGATGATATTCTTTTATTATCAGAGTTTATACCTCATGGAGTACCCGAAGAGATTGCTGACAGGTTTAGCATGGAGAAGCCTGTGACAATAAAGATGATAAGCAAAGAAAATGGGAATTACATAAGGGTATCGGGAGGGTACAATTAGATGCTCTTTCTATTAAATATCCTCTGTATGCGGTTGGTTCCACAGGAAATCATACCGGACAGGGGAAGATGCCGGCAGTCGATGTGGCTGATCTTAAGGTTCCGGAATGAAGCAGAGTAGCCTATAAAAAATATCAACGCAAAATGGGAGATCGTGAATGAATATAAGGATTGCAGTGAGGCGTGAATTATGAGCAGACTGACTGAGGTTATAAAAGAATACAGGACATTGGGTATCCGGGAGCAGATAGATTACGATAAGTTCTATTTGTATTCACTGATAACACATTCTACAGCTGTTGAAGGTTCAACGGTTACTGAGATTGAAAACCGTTTGCTGTTTGATGAAGGTATAAGCCCCAACAAGCCCCTTACGGAACAGCTGATGAATCTTGATCTGAAAAGAGCCTATGAAGAGGCGTTTAACCTTGCTGCCAAACATCAGGACTATAGTGTAAAGCTCATGTGCCACCTTGCAGGGATGGTCATGAAAAACACGGGAACAGAGTATAGAACGATGTTAGGAAGCTTCAGCAGTGCGGAAGGTGAGCTGAGACTTTTGAATGTGACAGCCGGACGTGGCGGAAAGAGCTATATGTCATATCAGAAGGTTCCGCAAAGACTTGAGGATTTCTGTAACTGGCTTAATGTGCAGAGAAAAAGCGCAGCCTCGTGGGATATTGATAAGATTTATGAGATGAGCTTTATGGCTCATTACAATCTTGTTTATATTCATCCGTGGGCTGATGGTAACGGAAGAATGGCCCGATTGCTGATGAATATGTTACAAGTTGAATTCGGTGTCATTCCCTCGATCGTTAAGAAGGACAGTCGCGATGAATATATAAGATCACTTGCTGAGTCTCAGGATACAGGCGATGCGTCATCGTTTATTGATTTTATGCTTAACCATCATATTAAGAATCTCGAAGAGACGATACATGAATACAGGGAATCCATCGCTGATGATACTTTAAATCTCGGAAATGATACTTTAAATGATACTATAAACCTGTCCGATAAGGAAAATCGTGTACTTGAACTTATAAAATCGGATAACGATATTTCTATTGCCGACATAGTGGACAGGACGGGCTTCAGCAGACCTACGGTGACAAGGGCTATAAGCGTATTAAAGGACAGGAAGATTATCGACAGAGCAGGTGCAAGGAAGAACGGGCATTGGGTGATAGTTAAAAAAGAGTAGATATTTAAACCTGCTATGAAGATTCGGGGAAAGGGAACAAA
>JAILAN010000182.1 GCA_024681595.1 Lachnospiraceae bacterium | reverse complement strand
TCGGGAAATGAAGCCGACAGCCTGAGTATCGTTTCATCGGGCTTGTCTGCAGCACCATTATAGAATACTGCCAATTTGGGAACCGGAAGCGTGATCTGTTTGGATCCGTATTTATTAAACCCGATTCTGTCTATATAACCTTAATATACATGTCCGGCATAGTCCATCATCCGGAGGGGCATATTCGGATTATATGTAGATTGATGCTCGTAGATATTCAACATATCAGCCAGGATAAATGAAGTATCATTCCGCATACTTACGTATAGGAAATAATACACAACTCACAAATACATCGTATTCGTTGGCTCAAAATAAGTAAATATACAAAACGCTGAAAAACGCTTGAAATAAGGACTTCAAAACCCAAGGAAGCCCAGTATCCATGCGTTGTTCATTCGTGTCAATAGCATAATGACGAAAATACCCCGGGGGATGACACTTGAGGACGGAGTCAGAGTGTCATTATCTAAGGTCAAAAACTCTCATGAAAAGTAAGCGTCAAATAATCCGTATATAGTAAATCCAGAAAGCGGGGTGTATCCTTTAAGGGGCGCCCCGCCTTTCATTTACAACAGTAAAATTGGAGTACACTTTAAAAACTGTTAAAACTTGAGTGAAGTTTTCACAGTTTTTAAAGAAGGGCATACCAAAGTTTCCGACCGTGTCGGAGTTGTGTAAACTATCATGCCGTCTTTATATCTGCTCTTTTGGGGGTACGGGGTTTTTCGTTTTCAGGTGGGATACCTGATATAGATACGTTGAATCTTTGGTCATGTTCGTAAGCTCTGTATGCTTCTGACCATGGCACCATATCCTCGATATTGTATGGATGACCGTATATGACTGCTTTTGACATTTCTTCGAGAAGGTATTTGAGATAATAGTACGGGACGGCTTTGTTTGCCTTCGCTGTTTCTATCAGGGACAGCACTATCATTATTGATTCTGCACCGCAGGCAGAATAGCTGAACATGCTGTTCTTTCTTATCGACGCCACCGGTTTAACCGAGCGTTCCGAAGCTCCATTATCGATCGGAATATTTCCGTCGTTTAGAAACCTCTCCAGGCTTTCCCTGTGGTTTTTAATATATCTGATGGCATCCTTGAACTTATCACTGTACTGAGGATTATTTTCCTCCAGAGTGTCAACATACTCCATAAGATCCCGGATGATCTCTTTACTGTCTGTCTGACGCAATCTGAGCCTTTCATCAGAGGAGAGATCTTTTGAGGCATTTTCAACAGTATAAAGCCTGCTTATGTATTCGATCAGTTTCATTTCC
Source organism: Lachnospiraceae bacterium (assembly GCA_024681595.1). Classification (GTDB taxonomy): domain Bacteria; phylum Bacillota; class Clostridia; order Lachnospirales; family Lachnospiraceae; genus JAILLW01. The sequence continues at coordinate 2,171 of JAILAN010000182.1, read as the reverse complement.
GGAAGCTGTTTCAGTTCTTCATCCGTTAAACTTTTTTGTGACGATCTGATCGAATCAACAGGGCGCCGTCTTACATGCATGAAACATCCACATATTTCGATAAGCCCGTCAAAGGCATCTTCGAGAGTATAGTATGCGCCGTAGGCATCACTTGACAGATCAACATGATTGATGAGTCCTTCAAAGAATCGTAAAAGATGCTCTGCCGAGCGGGATGGTTCAAAGAAATAAAGGATTATCTGGTTCGTATCATAGAGTTCACTCGTCCGGTGTGTCCAGACATAGTTTATCTGATGAGTCAGCTCCATGATAGCATTATATACAGTTTCGTCGCACTGCTGGTATGGGCAGAGCTTTAACAGTTCCGCAAGATAATTAAAAACGGGTTTGAAATGATTCTGAGCTACATATATCATCCAGTTGGTCATGGTCTGACGGCTTATGGGAACACCGAACCGATCCTCATCCTTCTCAATGCGGTAGAACGGAAGATACATATTTCCACGCTCGCATAGAAGCAACGCCAGCAGACTTGATGATACCGGACTTTTGGGTATGATCCTGCCTTCGTAAGGTATGCGGTGCAGATCCAGATCAGCAGTGCTGAACACGATAGGCTTAAGAACAACCTTGCAATAGGTTTGCTGCCTTACGATCTCTATGGTTTCATATCCTTCCCAGAAACTGAACCGCCAATTCCCTTCCCCGTATTTTTTGTTGAGCTCATCGATATCGTATTCATAGTAATAATGACGGGGAAGTTTATCCATTGCCTCATGAAGAGTTTCATGGGATTTCCCGCTTGACGATCTTGGGAATCCGGCATTTTTCCCTTTACCGGGGCTTCTGCCCGGATCTGATCCTTCCTCTTCATCTGACGGGGCATCCTCATCAAGAGGGTCGGCGCAATCGGTACCGTTTAATGCTTCGGCTCGGATATCTTTTGTTTTTTCACTGCTTCGACCAAACATTTCCTGAGTCTGGGAAATGTTTATACCGGTAAGATGAGTGATCTGCCTGCGTAATTCATCAATCTCATGCTTCCTGGAAGCCAGGAGAGTTTTCATTGAATCAAACTCTAAGAACATCTCGTGACTTGATTTCTCATTTTCAGTAAGGCGGATCTCAAGCTCCGAAAACTTTTTATAGTTCTCTACTGCGATCTCTATAATGGCGTCACGGTCTTTGCCTTTTAAATGATCCCGGTATTTTTCGATATCTGCTGCAAGCATCTTTGAATCTCCGGTCTATTCAATCTGCCGCATGCATTATAAGTTCGTTGACCTTATTTAAAGTATTCCTATATCTGTTGAGTTCCTTTGATGTATCCGACAACTCTTTTTCCAACGATGCGATCCTTGTATTCAGTGTCAGATTCTCCTTCTTGACATCCTCATAACTTGCCAGCAGTTTTGAATAGTCTTCATTACTGTTTTTTTCCTCAGATGCTGTGTTTTTCCTGCCACGTTTCCCGGTCGGTATCATTTCACCGGTCTCAGGATCGATCTTACCGATACATTTCCTTTGGGATCTTGCCTGCTTCAACTCCGGATCCCAGTAACTTGTCGATTCGTAAACATACGTAGTATCCGTATCCTTGTGGTATTGCTTTATTATAGCCATGTCTGATCCTCCTCGTTACAACTGATATATTTATTATATCACGATGGAAAAAATAATGCAAGAAAAATAGTGACATTATATATAAATAAATGTCACTATCCCGATCTCAATTTTTATTGAATTTTACTACGTTTCGTCTATCCTCTTGTATGCCTTGATGCTGCTGTCAATAGCAAAGCCGTCCATGAACCGCTTATACTGTTCCGGGGATATGTCACGAGCCTCATCAGAATTCCTTGGCCATTGGAAATGTCCGCTGGTCAGCCGTATGTACAGTTGGCAGAAACCTGTACCGGTAAATAGAAGCCCTTTTATGCGGTCTCTTTTCTTTCCACAGAACAGATACAGCGAGCCGGATTCTAATGGATCCATTCCGTAATGAAGCCTGATTATGGCTGCCAGACCGTCAATCCCCCTTCTGAGGTCACATCGGCCGCAGATCACTATCACATGGTTCACATCCGGAATCACTTCAAACATGGCCAAGAACCTCGAGTACATCGGCCAGTATGCCTTTCGAAAAGCCTTCACCGACTTCGACCACATAT
>JAILAN010000149.1 GCA_024681595.1 Lachnospiraceae bacterium | reverse complement strand
TTCGTACCCTCCGAACACATATTGCATCCGCAGCTGTTCCTCAATATCATCCTGTTCTTGACGTATGATATCGAGGGAACATCCTCATGTTTAAGCTGCTTTTGTATGATCGAAAAAGCCTCCCTGGCCATGATCCTTCCGTCAGCTTCAAACGTGGTGATCGGAACCACGAAATCCTGGCCTTCAACCGCATTATCATATCCGGAAATGCATATATCATCAGGTATCCTTATACCCCTTGAATTAAGTTCACGGCTTAGAGCTATAGCCATGAAATCATTGGCACAAACTATTGCCTGGGGCATTTTCCCTTTTCCAAGGAACTGATCTGCTGCCTCTCTGCCTTTATTCTTCCAATAGTCACCGTAAAAGATCATATCATCGGTAACAGTAAGGCCTGCTTCCTCCATGGCCTCCCTGTAACCGTTGGCACGCTCATGCGCATCCTGCAGATCCCAGCGTCCTGCCATGTGACATATGTGTGTGAAACCATGATCATGTATAAAATGGTTGGTGATATCCTTCATGGCCTGCTTGTCAGAAAAAAGAACACTTTTAAAGGCCTCTCTGACAGACTTGATATAAACTACCGGGCACTTGGCATTCTGCCTGAGATATTCATACAGTTCCTCAGCCATGCCCTCAAGATGGAGCACACTCTCATCCACTATGATACCTTCGAAGGTGTCAAAATCAGGTATTTTGAAAATGGTCTTTTCACCTTCACCGTACAGGATGATGTTATGATCGAATATCCCGTAATTTACCAACACAAAAAGGTCCATATCAAGGCTATGGGCCAGCTTGGATAATTCGTCTATAAGTTCGGGATAATATCCTTCCCTTTGTACCTGTCCGCCAAAAAACGCTATCCTTTTTCGCATGATATCCTCTAAAAATATATTTCTTTTTTGACTCGATCTTTGAAAAAAAACGGTACATGAAAAATTTTACCAAAACGGAAATCGTTTTTCAACGCAAATACTGAAATATTACTGTATTTTCGGGCATTATTTTAGTTGCATTGGCATTTTTATTTCTGTATAATTTTCACTGTACGATGATAAATCGTATGCAAAAACTATAAGTATTTTTCAAAGGAGAGGATTTATGAAGTTTGGTTTTTTTGATGACGTCAATAAAGAATATGTCATCACTACACCCAAAACACCCCTGCCCTGGATCAATTATCTGGGCACGAATGATTTTTTCAGTCTGATATCCAACACAATGGGCGGCTATTCCTTCTACAAGGATGCCAAGCTCCTTCGTCTGACTCGTTATCGTTATAATGGCGTTCCTGCCGATGTTAACGGTAAATATTTCTACATCAAGGACGGTGATACCGTATGGAATCCCGGATGGCAGCCTACCAAGACTCCTCTGGATTCATATGAGTGTCGTCACGGTATCGGCTACAGCAAATGGAATTCATCAAAGAATGACGTAGCTGCATCTGTTCTTGCTTTTGTTCCCACAGATGATACCTGTGAGATCAATCAGATCAAGCTTACAAACAACTCTTCTGCTACGAAGACCCTGAAGCTCTTTTCTTATGTTGAGTGGTGTCTTTGGAACGCAGATGATGATATGAAGAATTTCCAGCGTAACTTCTCCACAGGCGAAGTTGAGATCATAGATTCTACCATCTATCACAAGACCGAGTACCGTGAGAGACGAAATCATTACGCTGTTTATTCGGTAAATTCCAAGATCGACGGTTTCGATACTTCAAGGGATGCTTTCCTCGGAGCATATCACGATAACCACGATCCCGAGGTTGTATTTGAAAAGGGTGAGTGCACAGGCTCCGTTGCACACGGCTGGTCACCTGTTGCAGTTCATCAGATAAACATCACACTTGCTCCCGGCGAATCGAAATCCTTCGTATTCGTTCTGGGCTACTGCGAGAACCCTGAGGATCAGAAGTGGGAATCCAAGGGTGTAGTTAACAAGGCTCCTGCCAAAGCGCTTCTTGCCAAGTATCAAACAGATGCCGATGTTGACAAGGCATTTGCAAAGCTTAAGGAATATTGGGATAATCTCCTTTCTATCTACACTGTTAAGTCTTCGAACGACAAGGTTAACCGCATGGTCAACATCTGGAACCAGTATCAGTGTATGGTAACATTCAACATGAGCCGTTCCGCTTCATACTATGAGTCAGGTATCGGTCGTGGAATGGGATTCAGAGATTCCAACCAGGATCTGCTTGGATTCGTTCACCTCATCCCCGAGCGTGCCAGAGAGCGTATCATTGATATCGCTTCCACACAGTTCCAGAACGGTTCAGCATACCACCAGTACCAGCCTCTTACAAAGAGAGGTAACTCAGACATCGGTTCAGGCTTTAACGATGATCCGCTGTGGCTCATCGCAGGTACATCCGCTTATGTTCGTGAGACCGGTGATACTTCGATCCTTAAGGAAATGGTTCCTTACGATAACGACATGAGTGTTGCAACGACTCTAATGGAGCACCTGAAGCGCTCATTTGACTTTACTGTAAATAACAAAGGCCCTCACGGTCTTCCTCTTATCGGACGTGCCGACTGGAACGACTGTCTTAACCTTAACTGTTTCTCTGAACATCCCGGTGAATCCTTCCAGTGCTTCGGCCCTTCCGAAGGACCTGTTGCCGAGTCTGTATTCATAGCAGGTATGTTCGTTAAGTACGGCGAGGAATATGCGCAGCTGGCTGAGCTCCTCGGCGATAATGCTGAAGCAGAGCGTGCCCGCAAGGAAGTTCAGATCATGTATGATACAGTTCTTAAGGACGGATGGGATGGCGACTGGTTCGTTCGTGCATATGACGCGTACAGTCACAAGATCGGTTCCAAGGAATGTGAAGAAGGTAAGATCTTTATCGAATCCAACGGATTCTGTTCCCTTGCAGGTATCGGTGTCAAGGAAGGCCTCGCTAAAAAGGCTCTCGATTCCGTTAAGGAGCACCTCGACTGTGAATACGGTGTAATGATCCTTCAGCCTGCATATACGGTATATCACCTCGAGCTTGGTGAGATCACATCATATCCGCCCGGATACAAAGAGAATGCAGGTATCTTCTGCCACAATAATCCCTGGGTTTCTATCGCAGAGACCGTTATCGGACGCGGTGACAGAGCATTTGAGATATACAAGAAGACCTGTCCTGCATATACCGAAGATATATCAGAGATCCACAAGACGGAGCCCTATGTATACTGCCAGATGGTTGCAGGTGCTGACGCGTACATCCCCGGTGAAGGCAAGAACTCATGGCTGACCGGTACTGCAGCATGGACATTCTGCAACATTTCACAGTACATTCTCGGTGTTTACCCGACTCACAAGGGTCTTCAGGTAGACCCCTGTACACCTCACGGTTTCGGCGACTTTACCGTTACACGTAAATTCCGTGGAGCTACATACAACATCGAAGTTAAGAACCCCAATGATGTTGAAAAGGGAGTTAAGTCTATGACCGTTAACGGTCAGGCAGTTGACGGCTGCATCATCCCTTATGTAGAAGGACAGAAGGAGTACAACGTAGTTGTAACGATGGGCTAATCCCCCGCGTGCAACTCAATGGCGCCTTAACAATAAGGTCAAGGATACACAAAGGGGCTTCGCCCTGATGATTTAATCATCTAGTGCGACAGCCCCTTTTTTTCATATATAAATGTCAACATCCATAACATGCGGCACGTTTACCGCTATAGATCATAACAGAGGTGCAAACAGTTTGACCGACCG
>JAILAN010000123.1 GCA_024681595.1 Lachnospiraceae bacterium | reverse complement strand
GAAGATAAGATGTCCTGCCGTCACGATAATACTGATCGCTCCCGATATGGCAATATCAAGGGAGAACGCATTTTGTACGCCTTTCGAGTCGTTTCTTCCTATGTATTCGCCGCAAAGGATCGTCGCTCCTCCGACAAGCATTGTATTGATCGCCGCCAGAGCCAGACCTATGGGATTATACAGTCCAACAGCCGTCATCGCCTTTACTCCGACGAAATTCCCCGCAAAAAGGCTCGATACTATACCGTTGATATTTACTACGGATGCCAGCAATATCTGGACCGGCAGCAACCTGAACATAAGCCTTTGTGTCATGTTTGATTCTTTCAATTTTTCTTCTCCTTTTCTGTATCTCTTTATTATTAAAATAGCGTATTTTTGTTATTTTTTCAATAAGCCCGCAAAACTCTGATTTTTTGACATTTTTTCTCACAAATACCACTTTTTGTCATATTTTGAAAAAAACAGCTCCAAACACTGCTTTTGCAATGTTTGAAGCTGTTTTCGTGCCCAGAACCGGAATCGAACTTTTTAAATACCCGAGAAAGGAGATAAATCCAACCTCTGATCCGGTTTGCATCAATTTGCATCAGACGATACAAACAATGCGTACTGGGAAACGAGAAAAATTCTATTCAACGTATGAAATACTATCAAGAATAGCCTTAGTTGTCAAGAAAAATACTTACATTTCAATTGCAATTCTCGAACAGCTCCATCATCACATACACAGATACATCCACTAAGCTGATTAATTATCTGGAGCAATCGTTTAATATAATAGGAAACAACACAAAGGAGTTTGAGGAAGAAATAAAATCTGTAGAGTGAAAACGCCGTACTTTTATGTAATGACAAAAATCTTACTCTTGAAACAGTATTTCGTCTTGTTCTTTATGCATTTCATCAAGTCGATTATCGATGAAATGCTTTTTTTAAAATAACCCTTGCATTGGAAACGTTTCCATGATATATTGGACCTACCGGAAACGTTTCCGATATTTTATTTGTTCAAACAGATTAAGGAGGAAGATCATGAAAAAGAAATTACTCAGTGCTTTATTGTGTGCGGCAATGACGATGTCTCTGCTGGCGGGGTGCGGAAGCAGTGCAGCAGGCACAGGTGCGGTAGCAGGCTCCGATGCAGGCAGCGCGGAAGCGGACAGCACGGATACTGCAGCTTCGGCAAAGGCAGGCGAAGGCTCGGTTTATTGGTTAAACTTCAAGCCTGAGCTGGATGAGACCATCCAGGCGCTCGGAAAGAAGTATACGGAGACGACCGGTGTTCCCGTAAAGATCGTTACCGCAGCTTCGGGTACATACAACCAGACACTCCAGTCCGAGATGGACAAGTCCGAGGCACCCACACTTTTTGTTATAGGAAATGCCGCAGGTGTCAAGGATTGGGGCGAATACGCAATGGATCTGACAGGTACAAAGATAGCAGACGAGCTAACATCGGATGCCTATAATCTTTACGACAGCGACGGAAAGCTTGTTTCCATAGGTTACTGCTATGAATGCTACGGTATCATCGTAAATCCCGACCTGATCGATAAGGCAGGACACGGCATGGATGAGATCAAGAACTTTGACGGCCTCAAAACCGTAGCTGAGGATATCCACAAGAATGCCGGAACACTCGGATTCGATGCGTTCTCATCTTCCGATATGGATGATTCTTCTTCATGGAGATTCACGGGACATCTTGCAAACCTTGAGTACTTCTACGAGGAAAAGGAAGCAGGAAAGAAGTGGGAATCATGCCCCGAAACACTGACCGGTGCATATATGGATAACTATAAGAAGCTTTATGACCTCATAATCAACAACAGTCTTACCGACCCCAAGGATCTCGCAAACGGCGGACATGACGCAGAGGCTGAGTTCAAAGAGGGCAAGGCGGCATTCTTCGTAAACGGTTCATGGGAGTATGCGGCTGTATCGACAGATGTACCTAATGCGACAATGATCCCTTATTATTGCGGTGTTGCAGGCGAGGAGAAAGCAGGTCTCAACTGCGGTACAGAGAACTGCTGGGCAGTTAATGCAAATGCATCCGAAGCAGATCAGCAGGCTACCATCGACTTCATGGTATGGCTCGTATCCGATCCCGATGCAAGCAAAGCAATGGTTGAGCAGCTCGGTATCATGCCGTACAAGAACGCTGTTGAATCTTCGAACGGATTCCTTAACGATGCAGCAAAATACGAAGCTGACGGATGCTATGTAATGGACTGGGCAACAAACTATCAGCCTAACGTTGATGATTACCGTGCAGCGCTTGTTTCGGCACTGAACCAGTACAATGCTGATCAGAGCGATGCAAACTGGGATCTTGTTAAGAAGGCTTTCGTTGACGGCTGGGCTACACAGTACGCACTGGCAAATGCTGACTGATTGGATCATTGAAGCTTCACTATAGACTTTCCGAAGAGGCGGGCGGAAACGGCGCCCGCCTCTCTTTTACAGGAGGTATCGCATGAAAAGAAAACGATCAAAAACCCTCAGGGAATCGATCAAAAAACACTTTCTGTTATTCATGGGGCCGGTTCTGGCAGCTTTTTCCATAGGCTTTATATGGCCGTTCGTCCAGGGAATATATCTTTCATTTTGCAAATTTCGATTGATAAAGGATGCCAGGTTTATAGGTATTTCCAATTATGCCAAGGCTCTGTCGGATGACAGTTTCAGGTATTCCTTTAAGTATACAGCAGTTTTTGCGATAGTGAGTCTTGTGCTGATCAATGTTCTGGCTTTTACCGTCGCATATATCCTTACACAGAACATAAAAGGCAGTAATCTTTTCAGGACGGTATTTTTTATGCCGAACCTGATAGGCGGTATTGTTTTGGGATACATCTGGGCAATGATCTTTGACGGTATCCTTTCAAGGTACAGTACATCAATCCTTCTTGAAACAAAATACGGATTCTGGGGACTGATCATACTGATGATCTGGCAGCAGGTGGGATATATGATGATCATCTATATAGCCGGGCTGCAGGCTGTCCCGGATGACATGATCGAGGCTGCGGGCATTGACGGCGCAACCCGCATGCAGACGCTGTTCCGGATCACGATACCCAATGTCATGCCGTCGATCACTATCTGTACATTCTTAAGTCTCACGAACGGCTTCAAGCTTTTTGACCAGAACCTGGCACTGACGGGAGGACAGCCGTTCATCATCCAGCCTGACGGTTCCTCTATCAAGACTACCGAGATGATCGCACTCAATATCTTTAATACATTCTATGGTTCCAATAAGTCGGCTACAGGCGTGGCACAGGCGAAAGCTGTATTGTTCTTTATACTCGTGGCAGGTCTCGGACTGTATCAGCTTGCAGTTACCAGAAAGAGGGAGGTGCAGCAGTAATGAAGGATAATACTATAAAAAAAATCTATACAGCCGTTCTTTCTGTAGTGTGCATCATGTGGGTACTTCCGGTTCTTGCTGTGGCCGTTAATTCATTTAAGTTGAACACCTTTGTAAAGACAGATACTTTCAGTCTTCCTACAGGGGAGATGTATGCAGGTTTTTCAAACTTTGTGAAGGGTATGACTTTCGGAAACTATCCTTTCTACAAGAGTGTCCTGTACAGTGTTGAGATCACGACATTTTCGGTTGCCCTGATCCTTCTGTTTACGTCCATGGCGGCGTGGTATATTGCCAGAGTAGATACCCTTATATGCAGGATAGTATATTTCCTCTGTGTATTTTCGATGGTGGTTCCTTTCCAGATGGTGATGTTTACACTTTCCAAGACAGCGGACAGACTCAGACTCAACACTCCGTTCACAATCCCTGTTGTATATCTCGGCTTCGGGGCAGGGCTCGCGGTCTTTATGTTTGTCGGCTTTGTAAAAACGATACCGCTTGAAGTAGAAGAAGCAGCTGCGATCGACGGATGCGGACCGGTAAGAACATTTTTCCTGGTCGTTATACCCATGCTCAAGCCTACTCTTATTTCCGTGGGTATCCTGGAACTCATGTGGGTGTGGAATGATTATCTGCTTCCTTATCTTGTTCTGGATATCAACGAATACAGGACGATACCGATCCATATACAGTACCTGAAGGGCAGTTACGGAACGGTGGACCTCGG